>JANODZ010000179.1:0-6093 GCA_031412935.1 Anaerolineales bacterium | reverse complement strand
GGCAATAACATTGTCTACGCTGATGCGCCTCGTCCGCTCAATGAACCATCCGTCCAGGCGGATATTCTCTTTACAGATAATCCCAATGTCTCTTTATTCATGCGCTTTGCTGATTGCGTGCCGATTATGTTTCACGATCCGCTAAAAAAAATAGTCGGCATTGCCCACGCGGGTTGGATGGGAACTGTGCGCGGCGTTGCCAAAACAGCCATTGAAGGAATGCAATCCCATTATGGCTGTCAGCCGGAAAATATCATCGCAGGGATCGGCCCATCCATCGGTGTGGATCACTACGAAGTAGGCGCGGATGTAATTACACAATTCCAGGAAAAATTTATAAACGATGTGGATAAGGTTTTACAAACAAGAAATGGGAAAACCTTCCTGGATCTGTGGGCGGCGAATGTCATCCAGTTGCAAATTGCAGGGGTGAGGCAGATTGAGATCTCTGGGGTTTGCACAGCCTGCCACTTGGACGATTGGTTTTCACATCGCGCAGAAAAGGGTAAAACGGGTAGATTCGGCGCATTGATTGCGTTGCAACCTTAGAAAGTAGAGATAACGCGGGGTAAAATTAATATATGAGAGACATAGTTAAGCCCATCCGCGATAGGTATTTACAAACAATCGATAAGATCGCGGCCGCCGCTCGAAGTGTGGGGCGCGATCCGGCGGCGGTTAAGCTGGTGGTTGTTATAAAAAAACAACCCGCCGAGGTGGTGTTGGCCGCCATTGACGCAGGTGTGGAAATATTGGGAGAAAATTACCCCGAAGAGGGTGTTATGAAACTTCAATCTCTGGGTGAGATTTCTGCGGTAGAATGGCACATGATCGGTCACGTACAGAGTCGAAAGGCGCAAATCGTGGCACAGAACTTTAACTTTTTACATTCGTTAGACAGCCTAAAACTTGCCACACGCCTAGATCGGTTTTGCGGTGAAGCAGGGCGGATCCTGCCCGTTTTATTGGAATTCAACCTGAGCGCTGAGGAATCCAAGTCTGGCTGGTCTGCGTGGGATGAACAAGCCTGGAATTCATTGTTGAATGATATTGCCGCTGTGAATGAATTGCCAAATTTGAAAATCCGCGGCTTGATGACCATGCCCCCGCTTGGCGAAACCGCAGAATCCTCGCGTCCTTATTTTAAGAAGTTGAAGCGTTTACAGGAATATTTATCTTTGCAATTTCAAAAAGTTGATTTTTCCGCACTTTCCATGGGAACCAGTGGCGACTACGAAACGGCAATTCAAGAAGGCGCTACATTTGTTAGAATAGGCACGGCTATTATGGGTCAGCGTCTATATAAAAAAGAGGATTAATGGATTTCAGTTTTTTGATCAAGATTTTAATAGTGATTGCACAGCTATTTGTCTGGATTATATTTGCATCTTCCATTCTTTCGTTTTTTCTTCCGCCGTACCATCCCGTCCGCGAAAGGCTGGGTCGAATTGTAGACCCCTTTCTTGAGCCCATTCGCCGCGTAATACCAGCGGCAAGCGGACTTGATTTTAGCCCGCTGGTATTAATTATAATTGTTGTAATCATCGTCCGTCTTCTATCTTCGTTACTTTAAATTGAGGTAAACCATGCCAAGGAAATTTGTCCTCCATAGCGGTAAACGCGGATCTGCAATAGCCGTACGCATCACACCGCGCGCCAGTAAGAATCAGATCGTCGGCGTATTAAACGACGGCACAATAAAGGTGCATCTTGCCTCAGAACCTGCCGATGATGAATTAAATGTAGTGTTGGTGGCTTTTTTAGCGGATGTGCTCGGCGTGCCGAAATCACGCGTCGAGATTGTCGCCGGTAAAAATGGTCGGGATAAATTAGTCTCGGTCCTGGATATGGACCTGGATACCGCGCACAAGCGTGTGCTTGCGCATATGGATTAATTCCTCAGCGTATTGATACCGTGCCCGTAGCCAATTGAGATCGAACAACTGTGAAGTAGAGGTTCTGCCTCCCGCTCGGAAAGACATCGCCTAATGTGAGTTAAGTAATAAAAATGAAGCACTTCTAAATTTTGAGGTATTTCATTTTTTTTATTTCGATCTATAACTCTCCTATTCCATACAAACGCCTATAGATGATATAAAACTCATAAATACTACGGATATAATCCCGCGTTTGTTTAAAGCGAATCGTTTCAAGGAAGAGATCGGGATCATTACCTGAAAGTTGTTTCCATTGCAGCGAATAACCCGGTCCGCCGTTGTAAGCTGCTAAAGTTGCATATAAATCACCGTCCAGGAAGTCTCGATTGTTTCCGAGATAATGTGTGCCAAGGGTTACGCTTACCTCCGGTCGATATAGATCTTTATTATCATAATTAATTGGCCAGCCTAGTTGTGTGACCATCTCTGCGCCGGTAGAGGGCATGATCTGCATTAATCCACCAGCGCCTGCGCTCGAGTTGATAAACCCCTCGAAATAACTTTCCTGTCGGATCACACTGAAGATAAATAAAGGATCGAATCCGTTTTTTTGCGCCTCGGGGATCACGAGATCGGAATAATATAATCCAAAACGCACATGGCTAAAATAAAGAGGCGCCAGCATAGATTCGGTGTCTTCGACCAATCCGGCCATAGTGATTGTTTGACGTGCTGCAAAAATGGCAGGGAAATACAAGCCCAGATCCAGCAGATAGTTTGTCAAGCGGTAACTGCCTACGGCATCCTTTTTAGTTTCCAACTCTAAACGCAGATCCTCAAATTCCAGTTTGGCTTTTACGTAGATACCAAGTTCCCATAATTCGGTTCCGCGGATGACCCTCGGGTCAGCGGCAAGTACTCCTAATCCGTTTAAGTCTGTTTCAAGAGGCAGGTTAAAGGTAAGCCGCACCCACGAATCTGCATCTTTGCGTTCGATTTCGAGATTTGGTGTCAGGTTGGTGGAAAGGGGCGCAGCAAACGGGGCTCGCTCTGATAACAAATCACGGGCGCGTTCGCTATAATATCCGCTTGGATCGAGGTTTTGTGCTTCCCGCCACGCATTAATTGCCGATTGACCATCACCAAGTTTTTGTTGGGTTTTTCCGATCCATAAATATGCGCGAGCCCGATCCTCTGACGAGCTGGAGTTGGTAAGACTGCGATTGAAAGAATCCAGCGCCGAGACGGAATCCCCATTTCGATAATTGATGATTCCAGATAGAAAAATTGCCCTATTCGCTTGTTCTGAGCCCGGGAACTGATTTGAAACACGCGCCCATACTTGCAACGCTTCTGGATATTTTCCATCAAGTTCGTAGACCAATGCGGCCATCATTAAATAATTTGCAGAGAATTCACTTCCCGGTTGAGCCTCAACAAAATCTAGTAGTGTTTTTGCCGCAACGGAATTTGACCCAAGATTATCCAGCTCAATGTCGGCTTTATTGCCCCAAGCCGCACCCCATTTTGGATGCGTTGGATAATTTGCAATAAATGTTGATAGGTCTTGCAAAGCGGCATCATAAATTCCGAGGCTTACATTAGCCTGTGCGCGATAGTAAAGCGCTGTTCCGTCATGGGTAGGATTATCCGTCATGTAGCGGTCAAAAGCCGCGACGGCTACATCGTAGTGACCATTGAAATAATCCGCCAGGCCGCGATCAAGATCATTTATGATTCCGCCTGCATCCAACAGGGCAACAAGGCTGGTGTAAGCATAAATTGAGCGTGGATAATTTTCCACCACCAGGCGAAATTTTACCAACGCTTCATCGCCTTGACCTGAAGCCTGATACGCCAATCCGGATTCGTACTCAGCCTGAGCCTTGACGTAATCGTTTGGTGCGCGCGCGCTAATGCCATCATATAGCGCCTGTGCAGATAGGTAATCGTCAAGTTTTGTGATTGTATCGGCAACTTTCAGGTCAAGGGTAATATCATCGCCCAGCGCTGGGGCTTGAATGGCAGCCTGGTATGCTGCGATTGCCTCTGAGTAGTTTTTCGCTTCGTAGAGAGCGTCACCCCGCAGCTCCTGCACATAAGCATCCAAAACCCCGGGTCGCAATGTTAAATAGGTTTTCCACGCATCCGCAGCCTGTTGATAATTATTCAAGCGATAATGGGTTAATCCCTGCAGGAAGTAAGCCTGGCCTATAAAAATCGATTCGGGATATTCGTTGAACAATGCTTGAATGGCAGCAAGTGTCTCTTCATAACGTTCTTCAGAAAATTGCACGCGTGCTTCACCCCATTTGGCCGATGCGCGCACGGAGGCATCAGGTGAGTCTTGAAATGCAATTTTATATTGGATTAATGCGTTATCATAATCACCGTTAAATAATTCGTGATCTCCTTTGTCCACGCGCGCGATGGGGAGGAGCGTAGGGGTTGGAGCAGGAGTGAAGGTTGCTTCTGGAGTGGAGGCAAGGCTTGGGGGTAGCGTCCCGCCGGGAGGGAGGCTGGGAAAATTTTGCAGGATGGAACATGCTGTTATCGCAACAGCCAGCCAAAGTGCAAGAAAGAGGCGGGTGGGTTTCATCCTGTTTTTATACTGGTAAATTGGGGAGAAGTCAAGCAAGGTTATAATCACACCAGCAAATATTCAATTTATTAAAGAGGAAAATAAAATGAACATATATTACAAATTTCATCATGCCAGCCGTCTGAATTTATCTGCCATCCTGTTGTTTGCGGTGACCGCATGCGCGCCAATTCCATCCGCAACGCAGGTTACATCCTCTGGATTTGTCTGCCCGCAGCCAAATCCGCGTGTTGAAATAAATAGTAACGAGATAAATATTTTTACTTGGACCGAATATGTGCCGGCTGACATCATTGATTGTTTCGCCCTGGTTTACGGTGTGGACGTGAACGTGGATTATTTTTCGTCCAATGAAGAATTGTACACAAAAATGTCTTTTGGGGCAGATGTAAATTCGTATGATGTGATCCACCCAAGTGATTACATGATCAGCGTTTTGATCCGTGAGGGAATATTACAACCGCTGGATGGGAATAAACTGCCAAACATTAAAAACTTGAACGCAGATTTAGTGCGCGCCTATGGTGATTCGGTTGATTATCTTGTACCCTATCAAATGGGAACTCAAGCCATTGTTTATAATAGCGAGACGGTGACCGATCCGCCGAAATCGTGGGCAGATCTTTGGAAGCCGGAATACATGGGCCGCATTGTAGCCGTGGATGATAATCGTGTCATCATTGGGATGGCTTTGCTGACGCTTGGGTACGACGTCAATTCAACGGATGAATCTCAATTGGCAGAAGCCAAACAAAAACTTATTGAGCTCATGCCAAATATTCGCGTGTTTGACAGCGACAGCCCAAAGACCCCGCTTGTAGCGGGTGATGTAGACCTGGGCATCGTCTGGAATGGCGAAGCGTTTTTAGCGCAACAGGAAAACCCGGCTTTTAAGTATGTCTTTCCAATCGAAGGTTCGATCATTTTTTATGACGGGTTTGGAATTCCAATCCATGCGCCGCATCCTGATACTAGTTATGCCTGGTTTAATTATTTATTACAAGGCGATGTGTTTTGGCTGACTCTGGTGGATTATCCATACACCAACCCAAATCAGGACGCATTGGATTTTGCCAAAGCCAATCATGCCGATGTTTATCAAGCCTATATCTCATCGCCGATCACGAACACCCCAGCTGATGTTTTTGCAAAAGGACATGAAGTGAAGGACCTTGGAAATATCCTTTCGCTGTACGATCAGATCTGGACGCAGATTAAATAATAACAGATAACACCTGTTGTGAAATATATCCAAAATACTCATTGCAGAAAAATTCTTGGACCGCAGAGGCGCAGAGAAAACCATATTGAAACGCTGCGACCTCAGCGTCTCTGCGGTAAAAATCAATTCAACATCATTACTAGATCGGAACAGAATATGCGAACTGTCTTTTGGGAAAATAATGAATTAAAAATGATCGACCAGCGCGTATTACCCGCGCGTTATGAAATTGTATCTTATCGCGGACATGAGGCAGTAGCCGACGCAATCAAGGATATGGTTGTGCGTGGAGCGCCTGCGATTGGAGCCGCCGCCGCGTTTGGGCTGGCTCTTGCTGGATATGAATCCGTTTCTTCCTCCACCCCGGGCTTGCTCGCTGACCTGCAAACAGC
>JANODZ010000178.1:0-15915 GCA_031412935.1 Anaerolineales bacterium | reverse complement strand
CGCCTGCCAACCAGCGTGTGGACGAGATCGAGGTCATGAATCATCAAGTCCAACACCACGGCGACGTCCGATCCTCGCGGATTGAACGGCGCCAGCCGATCGCTCTCAATAAACCGCGGTCCGTCCACGAACGGCATCGCCGCGCGGACGGCACGGTTGAACCGCTCCACGTGACCGACCTGCAACGCGACGCCAGCCGCCGCGGCGCACTGGATCAGGTCGTCGGCCTCTTCAAGGGTGACGGTGAACGGCTTCTCAATGAAGGCGTGTTTTCCCGCCCGCAAGACCTGGGTCGCCACGATATGGTGAAGCGTCGTCGGCACGACGACCGACACCGCGTCAACCACGATCTTGCGGACTTCGCGGTCTATCTGCTCGGCGACAGCTTCAGAGTAGTCGCGTTGTTCTGAAATTTCGCGCCCAAGAAAGATCATCTCTTCTTTTTGACCGTAGGTCATGGTACCCATTTCGGCGCTCATGCCCAGGCGTGTGACCATGGCCCGCGCCATGCGAGTCACTTGCTCGATATCATTGGATGCGCCGGAGGTAATATCATCAAAGATCAATTCTTCCGCGGCGCGGCCGCCAAGCGCCATTGCCAGAGTGGCAAGCATTTTTTTGCGTGACATCAGGATGCGGTCTTCGTCCGGGCGGAACCAGGTTACGCCGCCGGCGGCTCCACGGCCGACGATGGTCACCTTTTGCACTGGGTCTGCTTCAGCGATGGCATTTGCCACTACCGCATGACCCGCTTCATGGTAGGCAATGATGCGCTTCTCTTCATCAGAAATAAGACGGGACTTACGTTCGGGTCCCATGACCACACGCTCGATCGATTCTTCCAATTCCGATTGACCGATGGATTTTTTATTGCGGCGGGCAGATAAAATGGCGGCTTCGTTAACCAGGTTTTCCAGATCCGCGCCCACGAAACCCGGCGTACCACGCGCAATCGTCGCGAGATCTGCGGTTGGTTCCAATGGCTTACCTTTGGAATGTACTTTAAGAATAGCCTCACGGCCTTTAACATCCGGGCGATCCAACGTCACGCGGCGGTCAAAACGGCCGGGGCGTAAAAGCGCGGGGTCAAGAATATCCGGACGGTTGGTGGCGGCAATGATAATAACATTCGTATCGGTGCCAAACCCGTCCATTTCTACCAGCATTTGGTTAAGGGTTTGTTCACGTTCATCATGTGAACCGCCCAACCCCGCGCCGCGCTGACGACCGACGGCATCAATTTCATCGATGAAAATAATACAGGGTGAATGCCGCTTGGCTTGATCAAAAAGATCTCGCACCCGGCTTGCGCCAACACCCACGAACATTTCAACAAATTCAGAACCTGAGATGGAGAAGAATGGCACACCCGCTTCACCAGAAACGGCTTTCGCCAGCAAGGTCTTGCCGGTGCCGGGCGGCCCAACGAGTAAAACGCCTTTCGGAATACGCGCGCCAAGTTGAATAAACTTTTGCGGCTCCTTAAGGAACTCAACGATCTCTTCAAGCTCCTGTTTTGATTCCTCTGCGCCGGCCACATCTGCAAATGTTACCGTGGGATGTTCCCCGCTAAACATACGGGCGCGGCTCTTACCAAACGACATGGCCGCATTATTGCTGCCCTGAGCCTGGCGAAAAATAAACCACAACACACCGCCAAATATTAGAATCGGCAGAATGTAAAACGCACCGCTCAAAACACTTGCCCAGACAGACGGGGCACGAACTTCAATAATGACATTGGCAGGGGCGAGTTGCTCAGTTGTAACGCCAAGATTACCAAGTTGTTCTACCAACGTGGCATTTGACTCTTTACGAGATTTTACGCCTGCATCTTCTGTCCCATTGGTGTACACCACAGTAACAGTGTCATCACTCTCAATAATAATACGGGCGACCTTTCCATCCTGCACGGCTTGTGCCACTTGATTAATAGTAAGCGGCGCTTTTACATCGGCATTTTCTTTTATACCCATGAAAAACATAGCGCCGATGGCGACGATTAGAAGGAAATACACAAAATACGATTGACTACGGGAATTCACGGAATCCTCCAAATATGACTTATGCTGGATTATACCAAGTCCACTCCTTGGATGAGGCCCGGAGCAGAAACTTATATGATTCTCTAATACGCGGACATTCCAGCCGAATGTTGGTCGCAAAAACAACCAGGCTTGAGTTTTTCTCGAAGAACCCGTGCAAGATAGACTCTCCGCTTGAGATACCCCCCGCCTCTCAATCTTACTCTCCATAACAAAATATTCATTACGGACAAATGTCACTAACTGATTTATCCATTTTTGCTTACAATAGACAAGCTGCCTATGATCTCTACCCCTACAAATCGCGCATATATTACACGCTTTGCCTGGCTTTCGATTGGTGCGGCGGTCCTCACGATTGGATTAAAGACCGCGGCCTATCTGCTGACGGGTTCTGTTGGCTTACTTTCAGATGCCCTGGAATCTGTTGTCAACCTGGTTGGCGCCATTATGGCATTAGCCATGCTGACGATTGCCGCCCGCCCGGCAGACGAAGACCACACCTATGGTCACGGCAAAGCCGAATATTTTTCAAGCGGAGTTGAAGGCACACTGATCGTAATCGCCGCCATCAGTATCGTGATTACAGCAATTCCAAGGCTCATTTCTCCACGACCCCTTGAACAGATCGGCTTGGGATTGGGAGTTTCAATTGTCGCATCGCTTGTCAACCTGGTCGTCGCGCTGATCCTATTAAAAGCTGCCAAGCGATTTAACTCTATAACATTAGAAGCAGATGCGCAACACTTATTAACAGACGTGTGGACATCCGTCGGCGTGTTGGTTGGGGTGGGTTTGGTGGCGCTCAGCGGCTGGGAAAGATTAGACCCTATTGTTGCATTCCTCGTCGCCGCAAATATCATCTGGTCGGGGGCTCGCATTATCCGCATTTCAGCACTGGGTTTAATGGATACGGCTTTATCAATTGAAGAACTGGCAAAATTACAAACAGTGCTTGAACCTTATACGCATAGCGGGATAGAATACCATGCACTTCGCACCCGCCAATCCGGCTCGCGGCAATTCGTATCCTTTCATGTTCTTGTGCCCGGCAAATGGACAGTCCAGCGCGGTCACCGCCTGTTGGAAAGTATTGAAGCAGATGTCCGCCATGCGATGCCTAACGCTACCGTATTCACTCATCTAGAGTCACTCAATGACCCTGCGTCATGGGATGATACAAATTTAGACCGTACAGAAAATCCGCCCGCCGACAAACCCCGCTGAGTTCTCCCTTAGAGAGTGTTTCTTAAGTCCAAGCATCACGCAAAACAAGAGCATTGACCACAGAGAACACGGAGTCCACAAAGGTTTTTTTAGGTTTTTCTCCGTGATCTTAGTGATCTTAGTGATCTTATTACCCTGCGGGCTGTGGTAAAAAAGCCTTTAAGAAACAGTCTCTTACTCCAACACTAATTCCACCGGGCAATGGTCAGAGCCCATCACTTTTTCGTGAATGATTACATCCTTCACTCGCGGCACAAGCTTTTCAGAAACCAGGAAATAATCCAACCGCCAGCCAATCCCGCGTTGACGGGCATTCAAGCGATACGTCCACCAGGTGTATTCCACTTTCTCAGGATATAACCTGCGGTAGATATCTACAAAACCATGCTCTAAAAACTTTTGCACCCACTCCCGTTCTTCCGGTAAAAAACCCGAGGTTTTCTCATTTTGTTTTGGGTTCTTTAAATCAATCGGCATGTGAGCTGTATTGAAATCTCCGCTGATAATAATGTTTTCGCCCTGGCTATAAAGTCTGTCGCATAGTTTCAATAAATGTGCATAGAAAGCAAGTTTGTAATCCAGGCGCTCCAGTCCGCGCTGTCCATTCGGGAAGTAAATGTTGAATAAACGGCAACCAGACCCCACCGTCTGAATGACCCGGCCTTCCACGTCAAATGCTTCAGCGCCCATCCCAAAAATGATCTCATCCGGCTGATGTTTATAAAATGTAATTACACCGCTGTAGCCTGGGCGCTGTGCGGCGTTCCACGCGAAAGGAAGTTTTAACCCGGCGAGTTGTTCTTCATTCAATTGTTCTTCGCGCGCCTTCACTTCCTGCAGGCATAAGGCGTCGGGCTTTTGATCGAATGCCCAAGCCAGGGCGTTCTTTCCAAGCGCGGCGCGTATTCCATTAATATTCCAGGTGATAATTTTCATCGCTTTATCCATATTTTATATATGGTAAACTTGCCTTGAAAGACAGGAGAAACATGAACACGGCGGCAGTCAAGCATATTGTGTGCATCGAAGATGAACCTGACTTGTTTTATATTACACCATGCCTCCCCCCATTATCATCCACAACTTGAACAATCGGATTAAAAACCCTGCCCATGTGGGATATTGCGATTCATTTATGTGCCGCCTGCGCGGACTCATGTTCCGCTCGCGCCTCGATCTTAACGAAGGCCTGCTACTGGTCGAAAAAAGGGATTCACGCCTCGACACCTCCATTCACATGCTCTTCGTCCCATTTGACATCGCAGTTTTTTGGATCAACTCCAGGATGACGGTTGTAGATAAGATCATCGCCAGATCATGGCGGCCTGCCTATATCCCAAAGGCAGTGGCAAAATACACCCTGGAATTACACCCTGACCGTTTTGGGGATTATGAGATTGGCGATCAAGTTGAAATTCAATATGAATAATAAATATACTCGGGGCAGATTGAGCTTGATTGATAAACTCACCTGCAAACAAATCCTCCAGACCCTTTTTCTGTTTTCATTTTTTATACTTCCATTTCAACCCGTACATGCTCAAGAAATAAGCGGGCCGATATACGTGGTGCAACCCGGTGAAAGTTTATCGATCATTGCAGCTCTTTTCAATGTTGATATTAACGAACTCATGGCTGCAAATGGCATCACCGATCCCAACCAACTAGACGCAGGACAGCAGCTTGTTATTCCGGGGCTGGAAGGGATTACAGGAACATTAAGCACGGAGTTTATTAATTTTGGTGATTCATACGGCAGTCTGATCCGGCGTACTCAAGTGCCCGAGGGTTTATTCAAAAAATTAAACCACGTGGTCAGCCCGAGTGAATTTTATGTCGGCGCGAGCATGATCGTTCCTGCCCAATCCGGAAGCGAAAAACTGACCTCGCGCATCTCAGCCGGGGCGGGTGAGTCATTGCTTGAATTGGCCGTAAAACAAAATACCGATGTGTGGACCTTATCACATTACAACAACCTGCAGGGATCATGGGACGGCTTGCCGGGCGATACCCTTTTCACGTTCGGTGAAAAGGGCGATCAAATTACCACCGGTTTACCCTCAGGTTTTATTAGCGCAGAAATTAGCGGCCTGCCTTTAAAGCAAGGCGGCACGGGCGTGATCAAAGTAAAAACGATCCCAAATGTCACGCTGAGTGGGATTCTGGTAGATCATCAACTGCACTTCTTTCCCCTGGAAGATGGAACCCAGGTTGCATTGCAAGGCGTGCATGCCTTGCTTCCGCCCGGCGTATATCCTTTACAATTGAATGCAACTCTAGCGGATGGCAGCAAACAAACCTATGAACAGTTTATATTGATCGTCTCAGGGAATTACCCCGATGATCCGATCCTCTATGTAGACCCTGCCACCATTGACCCTGCTTCAACAGAACCGGAACTTCAGCAGCTGATTCAACTGACACTGCCTTCAAATTCTACAAAATATTGGAACGGCGAATTCATCTCCCCGGCGATTGCATACGCTGCATCCACTTACTTTACCTCGGGTTACGGCAATCGCCGCACCTATATCGGGAAAGGAACCGACATACAAATTCCAGGCTTCCATACCGGTCTTGATTTTGGAGGCGGAGTTGGCCTTACCATTTCAGCGCCAGCAGCGGGAATTGTTGTTTTTGCCGGGCCGCTGACCGTGCGCGGCAATGCCACGATCATAGATCATGGCTGGGGCGTGTATAGCGGCTTCTGGCATCAATCTGAAATTAATGTGCAAATGGGACAAATTGTGCAAAAAAATGAAGTGGTTGGGCTTGTCGGGGGGACTGGCCGCGTGACCGGCCCACATTTGCATTGGGAACTTTGGGTCAACGGTATACAAGTAAATCCTTATACTTGGCTGGTCGAGACCTTCCCGTAAAAAAGCGTTGCATATCATCTTTTTTTATGCTAAACTACCGTACTATGAAAAGCATGGTCAACTTCCTCAAGCAAGGCGATATCTTTTATCAATTTACACCGACCCAATTAGAGTTGGTGGCAAATCTTTGTCAGGAAGTTGTTTTCAATGCCGGCGACCTGATCTTTCAGGAAAATAGCAGCAGCAAGGAATTGTATGTCATCGCCCAGGGTGAAGTGGATATATTGATCAACCGCGGCGCAAGCGGCGAATCTGACAAGAAAGAAACTGCAGTAGCACTGCTGCGCAGAGGCCAATCCTTTGGAGAAGTAGCGTTGGTGGATGAAGGCTTACGCTCGGCTTCTGCCCGCGCTGCGCAAAAAGACACTCGCTTGCTTATAATTCAACGTGAGAAACTGATCATGCTCTGCGAAACCTATCCACAACTGGGCTATCGCTTAATGTACAACCTCGCCGCAGACCTGGCAATGAAAATCCGCAATACCGACCTGCGCATTCGCGAACAACTGCTCTACAAACCAACTGACAAAAAATAAGCTTTGGAATATTTAAAGGGTTAATCCACTCCTTGACCTACGCCAAATTTCGCCTTATTATTACCACTTAAGAAATGAAAGTTTTTTCGATTTAGGGTTATATTATAAAGTCTGGATTAATTGTGTAAAAAGTGGTTTTTCAGGCTTTATAAACGAGGACGTATACCCAAACCCAAAAGGAGGTGAGGCTGACGATGTAAGCATTGTCTGCTGTTTTTAGTAAGCCCGCACATGCGGGATGTTGAATTCACCTAATATAATTTTGGAGGAGTAAGAAAATGAATAAGCGTTTGCTCGCTTTACTATCCGTGTTGGTTCTCGCCAGCATGGTACTCGTCGCCTGCGCCCCCGCAGTCGTAGAAACCGAAGCCCCCGTAATGACTGAAGCCCCCGTCATGACAGAAGCCCCCGCCATGTACGAATGCACCGATGCGCTCGGTTGTGTAACCATCGGCCCAGACGAACCTGTTCATCTCGCCTATTGGGGTGTTCTCGCTGGTCCTGATGCCTCACTTGGCGAAGACTCCAAGCGTGGCGTTGAAATCGCCATTAGTGATCTTGGCGGTAAGTTCCAGGGGCACGACATTCTTCTAACCACTGAAGACGGCGGTTGTACTCCTGAAGGCGGCGCTACTGCCGCGACAAAACTCGCTGCCGACACATCCCTCGTAGGTTTGATCGGCTCCAGTTGTTCGGATGAAACCGTCGGTGGTATCGCCACAATTACAAATGCTGGTTTAACCACAATTTCCCCATCCAACACACGCCCAGTCCTCACATCTCCAGATCGTGGACCTGACTTTGCTGGTTACGCTCGCACCGCCCACAGCGATGCCTTCCAAGGAAAAGCTGTTGCCGAGTTCGCTTATAACAAACTTGGTGCCCGAAAAGCCGCAACCCTGCATGACGGTTCCGCCTATGCTCAGGCGCTTGTCGGAGTTTTTGCGGAAAACTTTAAAGCCCTTGGCGGCGAGATCGTTGCCGAAGAAGCGGTTGCCAAAGACGCAACTGACATGAAACCTGTGCTTACCACCATTTCTGCTGCCGGACCGGATTTCTTCTATTATCCAGTTTTCGTCGCAGTCGGTGGCTATACCACTGCCCAGGTCCGCGATGTTGCCGGTCTCGAGACCGTTCCGATCGCTGGTTCAGACGGCATCTTCACAGCTGACTTGCTCAAAGGCGGCGGCGCAAATACCCTGGGTATGTATCTTTCCAGCCCTGATTTCAGCGCTTTCACCGGCGATTATGCCGGCTTCCTTACAAAGCACGAAGCTGCATATGGCGGTTCGACACTTTCTGCTTTCCACGCTCATGCCTATGATGCCACAAACATTCTTTTTTCGGCACTTGAGCAGGTTGCTGTAGTGGAAGCCGATGGAACCATTTACGTTCCGCGCCAGGCTCTCCGTGATGCGATCTTTGCCACAAAAGATTTCTCTGGTATTACGGGCACACTCTCCTGTTCTGCCTCTGGTGATTGCGGCGCTCCCGTCATCGCTGTTTACGAAATCATGAACTCTGATCCAGCCTCCTGGAACCCGGCTGACGCAACCAACCCGAATCCAAAGAAGATTTACCCGTAAATTTTGAAGTAACACAATAAAAGAAATGGGGCAGACAAAAGTCTGCCCCATTTCCTAATACCTCTCCAAGTAAGGAGCAATTATGCGCACTAGTATTGGCGAACGACTATTAGATCTGGCAGTTAGTGGTTTTCTTTGGGGGTTTCGTATTTTAATTGTCGTGGTTGTAGTACTAGGTACGATTTTAACAATTCAGGCCGGAAAATACACGGGTCAGCAGTGGATTGACTTCGTCGTATTTGGGATCTCACAGGGAAGTATTTACGCTTTGATCGCGCTTGGATACACAATGGTTTACGGCATCCTGCGAATGATCAATTTTGCTCATGGCGAAATTTTCATGAGCGGCGCCTTCGGGGGATATTTTATCGCGACCTGGCTCGCCGGAATCGGTTTTATGGATCAGCATCCCATGTTAGGATTAATTATCGCAATATTGTTTGGTATGCTGATTTCTACATTAATCGCCTTATTGGTCGAGCGCATTGCTTATCGTCCCCTGCGCGGGGCGCCGCGTCTCGTCCCTTTAATTAGCGCCATTGGCGCATCATATTTCCTGCAGTATACATTCCGCGGCTTATTTGGCCCCGGTGTTTATGCGTACCCCAGTATTTCTGCGTTGGATGGCAAGTTTAATTTTTTGGGGATTGATATTCTAAAGGTTCAAGTCATTGTTGCGGTTGCCGCTTTGATAATGATGAGCATTCTATACTTCATTGTCATGTATACGAAAATTGGCAAAGCCATGCGCGCAGTATCCGAAAATAAAGATGTAGCCGCCTTGATGGGAATTGATGTTAATCGTATTATTGTGTCTACCTTTGCTCTGGGCGCCGCGATGGCCGGCGCTGCTGGTGTTTTGTATGGGCTGACCTTCCGCCAGGTGACATTTTTCACAGGCTTTACTCCGGGGATTAAAGCATTTACAGCTGCCGTGCTGGGTGGAATTGGCAACATCCCCGGCGCCATGGTCGGCGGACTGGTGCTTGGGCTTGTAGAATCAATCGGCCCCGCCCTCTTTCTTGACAGTCTTGGCATCCCGCGGCCCTACCAACTTAAAGATGCAATTGCCTACATCATGCTCGTTATGATCCTGCTGTTCCGCCCGTCTGGCATCCTGGGCGAACGCATTTCGAAGAAGGCTTAACAGGATGAAAACAACCATGAAAAAAGAAAACTTCATCTGGACATCAGTCCGAACCGGGTTGCTGGGCGGCATTATTGCAATATTTCTATGCCTGATCGGCATGGTCGAGATTTTTAGTAAGCGGGATGTGATCGAAAAAATTATCACGCTTGGAGATTTTATTCTCCTCGCTACATTTCTCTCAACCGGTTACATCGCTGCGCGTAAGTCTTCAAACCCGGAAGAACAAAAACAACCTCTCAATAGCTTGATGGCCGGCCTTCTTGCTGGATTAATAACCGGCCTGCTTATGGTCATCTTTGTCTGGCTGGGAACTCAGATCAACTTGCGAGCCGTGTTTCTCAATGCTTCACCAGCCCTTTACAAGCTGCTTGAATTTCGTCAAGGAACAAGCTCAGGATGGTTATTGCCTACAATTGGGTTAAGTGCAGGTTTGGCAGGCGCACTCTTGTTCATTCTGCCTGAAAAAATTCGACAGCCACTCACGCGCGCAATATTTTTCACGTTTTTCATGGCGCTATTCTCCGGATTATTCCGGGTCATCATGATCAATCAGAAGGGCGAAATTGCGAAATTTGCTAAATATATTTTCGGACAAACCGGACTTACTACTGAAGGCACGATAATATTCTTTACCGCCGCCCTCTTGATTTCAATATTCTGGGCTACCAGTTCCAGGAGCCTGCAAGAAGGCTACGCGCGTCTTCCGAAAAATAACCAGACAATCTTGCGAGTGTTATTATTTATTTTTATCGCCTATATCGCATTGGCATTGCCCCAGGTCTCCGGGCCGTTCATCGCACAGGTTATCGTCATCGTCAGTGTCTACATCCTAATGGGTCTTGGCCTTAACATTACGCTTGGTTTCGCGGGTCTGTTGGATCTTGGCTTTGTAGCCTTCTTTGCAGTCGGAGCCTACACAGTTGGGTTGCTAACATCGTATAGCATATTTGGATTGCAACATATCCCCTTTTGGGTGGCAGTACCAATTGCAGTCTTAATATCCATGCTGTTTGGAGCAATCCTTGGCTTACCAGTATTAGGTGTACGCGGTGATTACCTGGCAATCGCAACGCTCGGCTTCGGTGAAATTGTCCGCCTTTTAGCCGGTTCAGATTTCCTGGCGCCGTTTCTTGGCGGTGCACAAGGAATCGTTGGTGTTCAAAAACCATGCCTGGGATTCCTGGGAGAATTTCTTAAAACAGACGTGCCTCGTGTTTGCACTGGTCTTGAGCTTGGCGGCCCAAAAGAAATTTACTATCTGGCTGTCGCCAGCGCAATATTGATCGCTTTTATTGCTTTGCGCCTTCAAAAATCCCGACTTGGCCGCGCGTGGATGGCAATCCGTGAAGATGAAGATGTAGCTGAAGCGCTTGGTATTAATCTGATCCAGACTAAACTGCTGGCGTATATGCTGGGAGCGGCTTCTGCCGGGCTGGGTGGTGCGATCTTTACGGTGCTGGTCGGCTCGATTTTTTCCACCAGTATGGTATTGATCGTCTCTATCAACGTCGTTGCTCTGATTATCGTCGGCGGAATGGGAAGTATTCCAGGCGTCATCGTCGGCGCCATTGCGTTGATCGGCTTGCCTGAACTTTTGCGGGAAGTATCAGAATTTCGTTTCCTGTTTTATGGAATAGCGCTGGTGATGATGATGCTTGCCAAACCGGAAGGATTATGGCCGGCTCAAGCGATTCTACGTGAATTACACCACGAGGGGCCCAGCGCTGAACCAAAAGTAAAACCATCGAAGGCAAAGGCATAGAGAGGATTCAATGACTGATATCTTATCCGCAAAAAAAGTCATTAAACGTTTTGGCGGTCTGGTTGCCGTCAATTCAGTTGATTTTGATATTCCCGAAAACTCGATCGTAAGTATTATCGGCCCAAATGGTGCGGGTAAAACCACTTTCTTTAATATGATTACAGGTTTTGGAAAGATCGACGAAGGGGAAATTTCCTTCGAAGGAACCCCAACACACCGCTTACGACCCGATCAAATTACACGATTAGGCATTTCGCGCACCTATCAAAATATCCGTTTGTTCCCAGACATGACCGCTTTGGAAAATATTCTGGTCGGACAACATTTATTTCTAACCTCCAGCTGGATCAGTGCAGTCCTTAACACACCACGGGTTCGCGCAGAAGAAAAAATGGCAATTGAGGAAGCGCAAAGATTGCTCAATTTTGTTAACCTTGCGGGCAAGGGTGATATGCTTGCGCGCAACCTGCCCTATGGCGCTCAACGACGGCTTGAGATTGCGCGCGCCTTGGCTACCAAACCCAAATTGCTTTTACTTGACGAACCTTCGGCCGGGATGAATCCCAGCGAAACCGAAGACCTGACAAACTTCATCCGCCGTTTGCGCGATGAATTGGGCATTTCCATTTTGTTAATTGAACATCATATGCGAGTCGTGATGGGAATATCAGAACGCATCACCGTGCTTGATTACGGTGAAAAAATCGCCGAAGGCACGCCCAAAGAAATTCAAAGCAACCCTAAGGTGATCGAAGCTTATCTCGGTCGCGGCGCTGCCACTGCAGGCATGGCAAATTCGCACGAGCGCTTTTCAGAAAATCAGCCCAAATCCCAAACTCGGTAGGCAAAGATGAGCATCCTAAACGTCGAAAACATCCACACCTACTACGGCAATATTCATGCCCTAAAAGGTATTTCCATCAAAATTGACAAGGGTGAGATCGTAACCCTGATCGGCGGCAATGGCGCGGGAAAGACCACCACCCTCCGAACCATTTCCGGATTATTGAAACCACGTGAGGGGCAGATCAGCTTAAACGGCGAGGATCTGCTCAAATATCAAGCTCATGAGATTGTCTCCAAAGGTGTCTCCATGGTGCCTGAAGGGCGGGGGGTTTTTGCCAGGCTGACAGTGTTGGAAAACCTTGAAATGGGCGCCTATAGCCGTACAAGCAAAGAAGAACTAACCCTTAATTTGGATAGAGTGTTTGCGCTCTTTCCACGGTTAAAAGAACGCCGCACGCAAGTAGCCGGCACACTTTCCGGTGGGGAGCAACAAATGCTGGCCACAGGCCGCGCCTTGATGGCCAACCCAACAGTTCTGCTCATGGACGAACCCTCCATGGGACTCGCTCCGGTTCTGGTGGAATTGATCTTCGACACCATTCAACAGATCAACAAGGAAGGCACCACAATTCTATTGGTCGAACAAAACGCCTTGATGGCATTAACCATCGCGCATCGCGGCTACGTTTTACAGACTGGCGAGATTGTGATTAGTGATACGGCTGAGAATCTGAAGAATAATCCAACTGTACAAAAAGCCTATTTAGGCATGGAATAGTCATTGTATTAACTTCCATTTAAGCGAACTTCAAAGTGGCACAAAATAGAAATTTTATATTGTGCCGCTTTTATTTTAATCAACAGCAAGTGAGTAAGACATGGATAAAACCGCTAATCATCTACTGTATTTGATCCTTATCTTTATTACTGGATGCACGCCCTTTTCACCAACAAAAACTTTATTACCGGAAATAAATAGTACACTCCGTCCAAATGGAAATTCCCTAAACGGACTCGGGAAAACAATTCTATCTTCTGTAGACGGTATGAGCATGGTTTTTGTACCAGGCGGTGCCTTCGAGATGGGCTCCGAATTTGGACTCAGCGACGAAAAGCCAAGTCATCCTGTTATGCTTGACTCTTATTGGCTTGATAAGACCGAAGTCTCAAATGCCATGTATAACCAATGTGTACAAGCTGGCAATTGCCAAAGACCGAATCTATTGGGCAGCTACGAGGATCAAGAAGTTTCGCTGGGATATTTTGATGATCCTGAGTCTCAAGATCACCCGGTCGCATTTGTTTCGTGGGTTGATGCTAAAAATTATTGCACCTGGGCAGATCGTCGCTTACCCACCGAAGCGGAATGGGAGAAGGCTGCCATTTGGGATCCAATTGCAAATAAACAACGAATTTACCCCTGGGGAAATGAATTCAATTGTGCAATGGGAAATTACGACGATGAGACCCTACTGGATGCATCGATCATGCCCACAACTTCCCCGAATTGTGATGGGTTTGCCCGAAGTTCGCCTGTGGGTAGTTTCCCGCAAGGTGCAAGCCCATATGGTGCGTTAGACATGGGCGGCAATGTCTGGGAATGGGTGAATGATGCCTTCATCGAAACCGATCCATTCACAGATTATCCAAACTATTACGCTATTTCACCAATTTACAATCCTCCAGGGGTTGACCCCGCCATCAGTGAGTATCGTGTAATGCGCGGTGGTTCGTGGAATTTCACCTTCGGCTTTGGACGTGGAGCGTATCGTCTTTGGTATGGGCTGGATGATACGTATGACGGGGTTGGATTCCGCTGCGCCAGGTCGGAATAAGCGACTCATATTTTCAAGATCTGAATTTCAATTGTCATAGCCTCAATCAAATAAATACATTAAAATAAAGCGCAGAGACTTTCCCCCTCTGCGCTTTATTATTTCGAGAAGAGGAATAGCCATAGTACCTTGGACAAAGGATTACCGGTAAATATGTAATTCTAAGAGGCATCCTTAAATTATGAACCTACCAACCACAGCAGACATTGTCATCATCGGCGGCGGCGTGATGGGAGCCAGCGCAGCCTTTCATCTCGCACAAGGCGGCATGGCTGCGCAAAAGATTGTGTTGCTTGAAAAAGAAAATTTCTTCGGGCAGGGAGCCACAGGCAGATGCGCGGGCGGGGTGCGTTATCAGTTCTCAACTGAGATCAACATTAAGCTATCCCTTAAAAGCCTGCCGATGATTGAAAGATTCAAGGATGAAATTGGGCAGGATGTAAGCTATAAACAATGCGGCTATCTTCTGATTGCCACCAATGAAAACGAAGCAAAAGTTTTCAAACGAAACGTGCAACTTCAGAATAAGCTTGGTGTGCCAACTCAACTCTTGAGTGGAGATGAAGTCCGCGCTCGACTGCCATTGATGAGATTTAACGATGCCCTCGCAGGCACATTCAACCAAAAAGATGGGACAGTTGACCCCAACAGCGTGGTGATGGGATATATCAGCGCCGCGCAAAGACTCGGCGTACAAACCTTCACAGGCGTGGATGTAACCGGAGTCAACTTGAGGGGCGATACTGTGGAGGAAGTGCAAACAACTCTCGGCACGATCAAGACGCGCATGATTTTGAACGCGGCGGGTCCGTGGGCGGGTCAAATCGGTCAAATGGCGGGAGTCCACCTCCCGCTCATCCCCCTGCGCCGGCAGATGTTTACGACGAGTGCGCTGAAGGAAGTTCCGGATGATTTTCCATTCGTAATTGATTTTGCAAAGTCGCTTTATTTTCACCGTGAAGGTGAAGGCTTATTGATCGGTATGAGCAATCAAAATGAAGAGCCTGGTTTTGATCAAAGCGTGGATGAAGATTTTGAATTGATTAATCTTGATGCGGCCATCGAGCGCATGCCCGTGGTGGAAAAGGCACAGCGGACTTCACATTGGGCGGGATTATATGAAGTAACACCCGACGCGCATCCGATCTACGGTGCGACGGATGTGAATGGATTTTATGTTTGCGCAGGTTTTTCAGGGCATGGGTTTATGCACGGCCCGATCTCAGGCAAGTTGATGAGCGAATTTATTTTGGACGGAAAATTTTCAAGCGTGGATGTTTCGATGCTGGATCTGAAACGCTTTGAAGAGGGTAGATTAATTCAAGAGTACAATGTAGTGTAATTTGAAAACGTAGGTCACGTTAAAAACGTGACCTACAAGAAAGAATTTATGACATCAGCAGAGATCATCACAATCGGAACGGAAATATTACTCGGCGAGATCGTGGATACCAACACACGTTATCTTGCGCGCAACCTGCGCGCGCTTGGCATTGACCTGTATCGCACCATCACGATTGGCGATAACGAAGATCGGATTGCCAGCGCAATTCGCAACTTGATGCAGCGCGCAGATATCGTTATCACCACGGGCGGGCTTGGCCCAACGATTGACGACCCCACCCGTGAAGCGATTGCAAAAGCTTTGGGCGTGGAAACAGAATTCCGTGAAGACCTTTGGGAACAGGTCGTTGCCACCATCGCCCGTTATGGACGACTGCCATCAGAGAATCAAAAACGTCAGGCCTTCGTGCCAAAAGGCGCGCTTGGCATTCCAAACCCGGTCGGCACTGCGCCATCTTTTATTGTTGAGCATTTCCCTCTCCCTTTGGGAGTGGGCAGGGTGAGGGCAATAATTTCATTGCCGGGTGTGCCAAACGAAATGGAATATATTCTGCACGACTCGATCATTCCATATCTTCAAAAAAGATTTGACCTTAACGAAATTATAAAAGTGCGCGTGCTGCATTGCGCCGGTCTTGGGGAAGGCGCCATTGATGAAAAAATCACAGACCTTGAAATGCTCAGCAATCCCACCGTCGGCCTGGCCGCGCATACAGGTGTAGTGGATGTGCGCATCGCGGCGAAAGCAAAAAGCGAAAGCGAAGC
>JANODZ010000177.1:0-6381 GCA_031412935.1 Anaerolineales bacterium | reverse complement strand
TTAGGGTTACGCAACATGAAAGAGCGTGCGGCGCTGGCAAACGGAAAAATTAAAATCACATCCAAAATTGGGGCGGGGACAACGATCGTGGTCTCTGTAGCCAGAAAGGACGTAATATGAAAGCTATTCGTATTCTTGTGGCAGACGATGAAGCCGTAGTGCGCGAGGGTGTGGTGGCCATTCTTTCATTCCAATCCGATATTAAGGTTGTCGGCGAAGCGGAAAATGGCGAAAAGGTCATCGAAATTGCCCGTCTAACCAAACCCGATGTTATTTTGCTGGATATGCACATGCCAAAGATTAATGGGCTGGAAGCGATTCCAAAACTCAAAGAGGCATCGCCCAATTCACGAATTCTGGTCTTGACTAGTTTCGCTGAAAGTGACATCGTTTATCAATCCATCCGGGCAGGCGCCCTCGGTTTTCTATTAAAAGATTCCAGAAGAGACCAACTGTTGCAAGCCATCCGTGATGTCGCCAACGGACTGGCATCCATTCAGCCGACCATTGCAATGAGGGTGATCCATGAAATTGACCACCCGGCCGAGATGATGTACACCGCAGATCCATTAACACCGCGCGAACACGATACCCTCAGGCTGATCGCCCGCGGATTAAGTAACCAGGAAATTGCCACCGAGATGGTTGTCCATGAACGAACTGTTGCAAAATATGTCAGCAGTATTTTAGAGAAGCTACACCTCGCCAACCGCACACAGGCAGCGCTTTATGCGGTCAACAAAGGGTTTACAGAAACAAAAATTAAATAACAGAAACATTCAATTATTCATCCCCGCACATTAGGCACAAGTGCGGGGATTTTTTTATTTACTAGTCAGCTCTCGCTACGGTCATGCCGCAATTCACATCGGGGTTTTCAGGGAATTCTCACCAACTTTGTGGCAAAAATAGTACCTACTCAGCCGCCGTCATTGCGAGGACTTTCTTGCTTTCCCTGGCACCGCCCGCCACATCGGCTTCGCATTCGCGGAGCGATGCCGAAGGGGCAGGTGTGCCCGAAGCAATCTCCTTCTCAAGGACACGGAGATTGCTTCGCCACGAAAGTACAAGAGCGGTGGCTCGCAATGACGGCTGAGTAGGTACCAAAAATAAATAAAGCGCAAAGGGTTGGATATTTTTGTTTCTGGCAGTGCATTCCAATGGCCATTCCTACATGAATCGACATGGTCATTAATACCCATTCTCATTTCACAATTATGTATCTTTTTTCGAGGCAACATACCAGTTTTATTCATTTCGTAAAAAGGTCTTACTTCCTATAATCTATTTAACATGACTTGGATCCGAAAACCTATGCAGGAGACTTAAATTGTTCCTTGGACACCACTTCACAAAATTGAAAAAATCGAACCGACTGTCTTTTCCTTCAAATTGGAAAAAAACAATCTCGAGTGGAGTTTACCTGACACAAGGATTCGACCAGAATATATTGATCCTGACACCAAACACCTTTCAAGAGATCTATACGCGCATCACTGCATTGAACATCACAGACCCGCTGGCGCGCCTGCTCTTACGTATGTTTCTCAGCACGGCTAGCTACATTGAAAGTGGTGAAAACGAAACGATTAGCCTGCCGCAAAACCTGTTGGGATACGCGAACCTTGATTCGAATGTTGTTGTCGTCGGACAGGGCGAATATGTTGAAGTTTGGTCATCCGACCTGTGGCAACAGCAGCAATCTGAAATACAAGATTCACACGCAAATGCACAACGCTTTTCTGCCTTCACCATTTCCACTGCAGAAAGAACAAATTAACCTGAGAGAGGTCGCCATGAATAAAATTCGCATCCTTGTTGTTGAAGACCAACATATCGTCCGCGAGGGAATGGTCGCCATCCTTTCATTCCAAGCTGACATGGAAATTGTAGGTGAAGCCGAAAACGGCATTCAAGCGGTACAGCTCGCCCGCAAAACAAAGCCGGATGTAATTCTTTTAGACATGGTCATGCCGCTGCAGGATGGCTTGGCAACCATACCCATGTTAAAGGAGATCTCGCCAAACTTTCGTATTCTTGTTCTCTCCAGTTTCGCACATAGCAACCAGGTCTACCAAGCCATAAAGACCGGCGCTATCGGTTATTTGCTGAAAGATACACCCCGCGTTCAACTCTTGCAGGCGATTCGCGATGCTGCCCATGGGCAGGCATCCTTGCAGCCGTCCATGGCAATGAAGGTGATCAGCGATTTTGAAAAACCAAACGAAAACGGCAAATTACCCGATGAACATCTTACCCAGCGTGAATTGGAAACCCTGAAATTAATCGCGCGAGGTTTGAGCAATCAAGAAATTGCAACCGCGATGGTCGTCAATGAACGCACGATCGCAAAATATGTCAGCAGCATCTTAAATAAACTTCATCTCGCAAACCGAACGCAGGCGGCATTATATGCACTGCGCGAAGGATTAACATTTTCAGCAAATTAGGCATGTTTCGCAATCAAGTTTGATCACGTTTATGCATGGTCAAAATTGACCAAATATACGCATCCACAATGGTCAATAGTTTCCGGAAAAGAAGCAAGGTTTATAGCTAACTCATCAGAACAAAAAGCTTTAAAATTTTTAAATATTAAGCAGAGGCGCAATGAACAGTTTCAATTATCAAAAAGCAACCGATTTTGACAGGGCCTGGCTCAACTTTGAGCTGGACCTGCCGCTCAAGCCTGTCGGTAACGGAAAAACCAACCCGTTCTACATCACTCGCCCAGGAAACCCAATTTACGAATTGAGTGATGCATTGCTCGCACCGTTCTACCGCCCTCCCAAATTCTTCTTCTCCGGACACCGCGGCTGCGGCAAATCTACAGAATTGCTGCATCTCTTAAGCAACAGCGAGATCCAGAAAAAATACTGGCCGATCAACTTTAGTATTCGTGAAGAAACCGATATCATTGACCTTGATTTTCGGGATGTACTTCTTGCCATTGGAAGCCGCTTATTTCGTGAATATCGCAAAAAAGGCGGCGAACTCCCGGATCAATTACTCAAGGAACTAAACGGCTGGAAAGGCAAAGTGGAAAAACAGATCTCCACCATATTGGATGGCCGTGTCTCAGGCGTCGAACTGGGCGCATCGATTGATGCATTCTTTGCGAGCGCCGGATTAAAAATGAAACTGGAACCCGCCACACGAGTCGAGCTGCGCCAGATCGTTGAAACTGACATCACCGGTTTAATCGCCATCATTAACCATATTGCTGCCGCAATCTACAGCCAGGAACATCGCATCCCATTGGTGTTGATCGACGACATGGACAAACCTGACCTGGAAAGGGCACGCGCGATCTTTCATGATCACCGCGAGATCATGATGCAGCCCAACTGCGCCATCGTATATACCGTATCAAGCGCGCTTTTTTATAGCAAAGAATTTGACTCAATCCGCGACCAGGCGCTTTTCCTGCCAAACATCAACCTGCACACAGCCGAAGATGCCGACCAGCACTTGCAGGAGGGGTATTGCACGTTGGAAAAATTTGTCAGCGTCCGCATGGATGACAAATTGATCAACCTCTCTGCGCTGGATGAGGCGATTACCTACAGCGGCGGAGTCTTCCGCGAACTGGCACGCATCATACGCACCGCCATTGGGCGCGCAAGAAGGCGAAAAGCCGCACAGCTCGAATCGGAAGATGTCGAATGGGCTGCCTCTGAGATTCGAAATGAATACCGGCGCATCCTGGATAAAGAGGATCTCAAATTATTAAAAAAAGTTCGCGAGACCAGAAAACTTGAATATAGCGATCGCCTCATGCCTATGCTGCAATTACTTGCCATACTCGAATATCGCGATCGGGAAAACTGGTGTGACATCCACCCTGTCTTAAGGAAAATGCTATGACCGCGTCTGGCGTACTTCCTCAATCGCAAATAAATTCGTTTGATGAACGCGTTGAAATAATTTTGGATGAGCTCAAACTCGCCCTTGATTGGGACCGCCCTTCCATTCTCCTGGTTGTTTACAACTCGGAATATGTGCGCGCAGATGCTGAAACTGCCCTCAAGAATCTTTTAATCGAAAGAGGGCAGATGATCGTTCAGATACAAATGGACGAAACGCCGGAAATAAACCTGATTACATTTTTCCGAAAATTTCAACCCACGGAAGATCGCATTTTCTTTATTCATGGATCAGACCCCGAGCAGAGGAATATCCTTGCCAAACTCGGTAATCACAAAGATATTCTGATCCGTAAAAAAATCCGCCTTGTGATCTGGCTGACCTCAAAAGGGCTTGCTGATCTTGCCCGCAGAGCTCCTGAACTCTGGGAAAGCCGCGGGCACGTGATCGAATTCCCGGATACTCCCAACTCGGAACACATTTTGCAAGATGCCATTGAATCTGCCTGGCAGGGCATCGGCGAATATGCCGATCCGTTTGAGAACGCTGAAGAAAAGATCAGCCTGCATGAATCCGTCTTGACCAATCTGCCTGAAAATACCGAATCAACTTCCACGCGCGCCAAACTGCTGCTGACCCTGGGAATCCTCAATTGGCGCAATGGTGACTTTGAAAAAGCTGACGAACTTTTGCAGGGCGCGATCAAAGCTGCGGTTCGGCTGGAAGATAACTGGTTTGAAGCCGAATGTTTTAACGCGATTGCGCTTGTAAAATTCGCGCAAGGCAAAAATGATGAAGCCATCGAAGCGTACAAACAAGCAATCGAAATTGCCCCTGAGCAGATCTTTGTTTGGAACAACCTCGGTAACCTATGCTTGAAAATAATGCGGAACGATGAAGCCATGCTGGCTTTCCAAAAAACATTAACTCACAATCCCAGGGATCCAATCGCATGGAATGGGCTTGGAACAGTTTATTACAAGATCGGCTACATAGACGACTCCGTCAATGCATTTCGAAAAGCCATTGAATATGCGCCTTTGCTCGCCTACCCGTGGGCTGGGCTTGGCGATTCTTATGCAAGTAGCGGTCGTGATCTGGATGCCATTGCCGCATATCAAAAAGCCATTGAGCTTAATAAAGATTTCATCACCCCGTGGTTACGTCTCGCCGATATTTATTGCCGCCAGGGACGCAATCGGGATGCCATTAAAACTTATCAACGCGCACTGGATGTAAATCCAAAAAATCATCAAATATGGAACGAGCTGGGGTTGGTATTCCTAAAGTTAAACGCCCATGCTGAAGCCTTGCATGCATTTTTAAAATCCATCGAACTTGACCGCTCTTTTGGATGGGCATACAGCAACCTTGCGCTGGCTTACGCTCATCAGGGAAAGCATCACGACGCGATTGAAGCATGCCAGAAAAGTTTACAGGTCTTCACAGAGGATATCGACAAGATCACAGCCTGGGATCGCCTTGCAAATTTCTATCGCGCGATCAATGATTACGACAACGCCATAAATGCCTATCAAATGGCGGATAAATTAAAGGGTCCAGGGCTTACTCCCGCGAATGAGCCTGTTTCCCTGCAAACCGCTTCTGTCTTACCGATTAAATCCAGCCTGGAAGCACCCCCCGCCTCATCGATTGAGATCGAACAGGTTCTCGCAAGCGCGGAGGCTCTGAAGGAAAAAACAATCGCACCGGCCTGGATCTTTCAATCTGAGACATGGAGTCAAAACGAATCTGCCTTAACAACCTATTCAGAAAATCTTTTCTGGAAGGATGATTTGTTCAACTTGCCGCTTGACCAAACAATCATAAACATTAAATCAAAAGAGGAACCTATGAATACTCAAGAATCGTTAAGCCCTACACATGCGGTTATATCTTCGCTGGGTTCTTCAGAGGAATGTCTCCCGCCAGAATCCTTTGTGAACAAAGATGGGATCGCGGAAAGCAAAGATCCCGAAGTATGGAATAAAAAGGGAAACATCCACTTTCAGAATGGTGATTATGAAACAGCCATTGGCGCTTATAACAAAGCCATCGAATTGGATCGTTCCTTTGGCTGGCCTTATAGCAACCTGGCGCACACGTATCTCATTCTGGGCAAATATGCAGAAGCCATATTGCTCTATCAAAAAAGCGTCAACCTGCTAAACATGAAAGAAGAAAAGGCGTCAGCCTGGAACAATCTTGGGAATATTTACCGTCACTTGAATGAATACGAGAACGCGCTCAGCGCCTACCAAAAAGCAGACCTGCTCGACCCGCAAAATGCCGGCCAGCGCGACAAGATCAAACTAACAAGTTTGGAACACAGTACTCCGAACGCACAAGTATGGCTTGAGATGGGCAACCTGTTCTTCAAGTCCGGATCCTATAAAGAGGCAGCCGATGCATTTGAAAACGCGATCAAAGTGGACCCATCCTTGGGTTGGGCGCATAGCAACCTGGCAATGTCGTGCGTTTTTCAAGGCGACCATAAGGAAGCAATATCCAATT
>JANODZ010000176.1:0-1933 GCA_031412935.1 Anaerolineales bacterium | reverse complement strand
TGCACAGATCATGCACATAATAATCTCCTTTCCATAAGGGTCATTATAAGATATTTTTTATTTTTATTGCGGCGTCAAAGGCGCGGCAGAGAATGGCGCGCCAAATGACCGCGGATTTGTATTGACCCGGATAAAAGTTGTAAATTTAAGATTTGCTAGCCGCTGCCCACCTTACACATGCAGTTATTAAGAAATGGTTACAGAATTATCTTACGGCCGTTGTATTCATTTCATTATTCGGGTAGAAGGCTCAAAAGATTAATCACGCCCCTCAGCGGGGAAGGGCTTCAAAATCTCCATCCAGCCGGCGGGATTTGCGGGCGAATCAAATCCATATTGCTTGTACAAAGTGTGCGCATCGCGTGTGGCCAAAGTCCAACGGCGCAGGCCTTGCAGGTCAGGGTGTGACAGGATGGTCGCGACCAGCCATTTGCCGAGTCCTTGTCCGCGATAATCTTCATGAATGAAGACATCACAAATATAGGCGAAGATGGCATAGTCGCTGATCACGCGCGCGATGCCGATCTGTTTTTCGCCTGCATACACACCGAAGACCAGTGAGTTTGCCAGCGCGCGTTTTGTGCGTTCAGGCGGACGTCCCTTTGCCCAATAGGCGCGCGTAAAAAAATCGAGAATGGAATCAAGGTCCAGGCGCGCGGGATCATTGCTGATGGTGAATTGATCTTTATGCGTCTCCAGCATTTGCAGCATGCGGCGAGTCTATCACATCATGGTATCATCGCTGACATTATCACAATAACGGAGATGTATGTTCAAACCAATTCGCTGGAATACTTTTATTCGTGACTTTATAAGAATTGAGATCGGATTTTTACTATTTGGTCTTGCCATTATTTTGATGATTCAAGGTAACCTGGGCACAAGCGCCTGGGCTGTACTGGAAGTGGCGCTGGCTTATAAACTAGGCATCTCCATTGGGACCATGACCGTGCTGATGGGTTTCACGGTTCTTTCGGGTGCATTGATCATGCGCGAGAAGATCGGTTGGGGCACCTTGGGAAATATCCTATCCATTGGTCCCTGGGAGGATTTTTGGCTTTCGATCATTCCTTCCATAAAAGACAACCTGCTCCTGCAAATTGGAATGTTATTACTTGCCATCATTTTAATGGGACTCGCCAGCGCCATCTACATCGGCGTGGATGCCGGTGCGGGTCCGCGTGACAGCATGATGCTGGCGGTCAAACGCACCACTGGAATCAGCCTGCGCTTGGCGCGTGCCGTCATAGAAATAACGGTTGTGACGTTGGGTTTTCTGCTCGGCGGCCCTGCGGGAATTGGCACATTGGTCTTCGCCATTTTGGTCGGCCCTTCTGTCCAATGGGGATTCAAATTATTTAATGTCCATCCACACGGTCCCGAAGCGCTGATTCCACAGGCGCCTGAGGACTAGCGCCCGAAACAGCGGATTGTAAAAAGGAGACTCCCATGGCCGAATCAAATCTCAACACGCAGACTGCCGAACCCCATCATCGCTCCACTGGCGCGTTGGTTTTATTCCTTTTCTTTGCCTTACCCATGCCGTTTTGTTTGTTCCTCTATCATTTCGTCGTATGGTCAACTGAACAAAGCGCAATCGCATCTTTAAGTTTAAAAAACCTTGCGTGGGCAGGACCGATCGGACTGCTGGTTCAAGCTTTTGTGATGACAGGAAGTACTGCGGCGTTGTGGCGTTTCACGAAAGATGACCGATTCAAACCTGTGTACGCGGGTTTGTTTGGCGCGGCAGTGATCGCATTCCCTGCCTTGCTTCTTCGCGCGCTCGATACCAACAATGACCAATTCGGCTCGATCACACAATTCTTTCTGTGCGCAAATGGCGCCGCGGTTGTGATCTGGCTGCGTAATAATAATTTTTTATGGGAGCGCGCCTCGCTGCCATTTGGTTTGGTGGTTGCTGGAATCGGTTTTG
>JANODZ010000175.1:0-4829 GCA_031412935.1 Anaerolineales bacterium | reverse complement strand
CGCCATACGCGCGGACAACAGAATCCGGCACATCTTCCTTGGCCAACGCCGCCAGAGCTTTGGAAGCTGCAAACTTCATCTCATCATTTATTGACCTGGCACGTATATCCAACGCTCCGCGGAAAATGAAGGGGAAGCCCAACACGTTATTCACTTGATTGGGATAATCGGAGCGCCCGGTTGCAATAATCACATCCTTGCGCGATGCCCGCGCCAATTCAGGCTTGATCTCCGGGTCAGGATTCGCCATTGCAAACACAATTGGGTCTTGCGCCATGGTTTTGATCATCTCTGGCGTCAAAACATTCGCAATGGACAGGCCATAGAATACATCTGCGCCGCGCAAGGCATCAGCCAAGGTGCGTGCATCGGTATCCACAAGGAAGCGCTCCTTATACTTATTCATGTTTTCCTTGCGACCTTTGTAAACAACGCCCTTGCTGTCACACAACATAATGTTTTCGCGCTTCACACCCCAGCGGATCGCCAGTTCAGCACACGAGATCGCCGAAGCGCCCGCGCCTGAGATAACAATCCGGATCTCATCATGTTTCTTGCCAATGATCTCCAGAGAATTTGCCAGCGCGGCAGACGAAATGATCGCCGTGCCATGCTGGTCATCGTGGAAGACTGGAATATCAAGCATCTTCTTAAGTTCTTCTTCGATGTAAAAACATTCGGGTGCTTTAATGTCTTCGAGATTGATCCCGCCAAAGGTCGGGGAGATCGCGGCAACCACTTTGATTATTTCATCAGGGTCGTGTGAATTCAACTCAATGTCAAAGACATCAATATCCGCAAACTTCTTAAACAGCACAGCCTTGCCTTCCATGACAGGTTTGCTCGCCAGAGCGCCGCGATTGCCCAGCCCTAAAATCGCTGTGCCGTTCGAGATCACAGCCACAAGATTTCCTTTTGAGGTGTATTCATACGCATCTTCGGGATTCTTCTCGATCTCCAGCACCGGCTCCGCCACGCCGGGTGAATATGCCAGGCCCAGATCATGCTGTGTATCCATCGGCTTGGTCGGCACGATCGCCAACTTGCCGGGCTTACCCTTCAAACGATGATATTCAAGTGCGTCTTCGCGCGTAATCTTTACCATAATGCCTCCAATAAATTTACATTGCTCAAATTATTGCAGTATTTACTAAATTGACATAGTTCCATTTGTCATGATTCTGATGAATGCTAGTACCCCTTTGCAATCGAAAAGTTGTGCTGACAATTCTTCAATAATCAGCCTTTATCAAACCAAAAATATCCCGATTTTCAATCAAGCCTATAGACAAGATTTGCAAGAGACCGCCGAAAATGAAGCCCGAGCTTTTGCTTGCAAGTTGATTTAAATTGGCAGCTCTCGTTACACCCGTTTCAACATCAGCATCGTGAGGTCATCTCCAAGCGGGAGTGTGTCTATAAATTCATTCAATTGATCTTCAATCAATACCAGAACTTCATGGGCAGTATGTTCTTGAATGGATTTTAGCGAGTCCATCAGCCGCGAATCACCAAACAAATCTCCTGCTGGAGAAAAAGCCTCGGTCAGGCCATCTGTGTAAAGCAATAACATATCACCAGCGCCAAGTGCGATGGTGCGCTCCATCATGCTGGGCTGTTCCATCACTCCCAAGGCAACCGCTGTGCGCGTAAGTTTTTCAATACTTTGATCTGCCTTTACCCAAAACGGCGGATTATGCCCCGCATTGACAAAGGTGAAATTGCCGTTATCTGTATTGAGCACACCATAGACCGCTGTCACGAACATGCCTGATTGTGTATCCGGCAAAAGCTGGTCATTGACGCGCCGCATGACATCGGCTGGAGAATGCATCTCGTTAACCGCGGCCCGCATCAGCGTGCGTGTGAGCGCCATGAATAACGCGGCCGGCATGCCTTTATCCGCAACATCCGCGATGAAGAGACCCAAATTACCGTTCGGCAATTCGATCACATCATAAAAATCACCGCCGACCTGCCGCGCCGTACGCCAGCGCGCCGCCATTTGCCAGTCCGCATGTATCGGCAACGTATGTGGAATAAATGTCTGTTGGATCTGACGAGCGAGCAACACCTCAGTTTCAAGGCGTTCACGAACCACCATCTCCTGCTGCAAAAGATCATTTTGAATCGCGAGAGCGGCTTGTTGCGCAATGCCGTTGATGATCTCAATCCTACGTGAACGAAAACGACGGCCATTTTCCGCTTCTTCGATCAATAATACGCCGAAGAGATCATTCTTGATGGATATTGGGACAGCCATTAATAATCGGTCATGATCGACTCGATCCGCTTCCCGTTCCTCTTGCGTCTGCGGCTGGATACTCAACCAGGACATTGGTTCAGCCTGAGACGTAAGCGGATGCGTGATGATAAAATTTTGGTCTCGCGCAAAATCAAGCAACGGAAACGCGCCGGGCTTAAACTTATTTTCGGTCATGCTGGTTTTTTCATCTTCAGAGAAACCAAATTCGTGCGCAGCTGAAAATGTCTTATGCTCTGCATCCCAGCGATATACCGAAACGCGCTGCACACCTACAAGAATTGGCAGGATGCGGGTGATGGAGCCGAGGATCTCATCGATATCATTCAAACTCACAACCGCTTGCGCCACTTGTAATAAAGCCGCAGAAGCGTACGCCTGTTCCTGGGCCGAATCATACAAACGCGCATTCTCAATCGCAACCGAGGCATAACTCGCAAAGGTTGTGGTAATCGCCTGCGCTTCATGGCCATAACGGCCGGTTGTATGATGTGCAAGCGTCAACACGCCCAATGAACGATCTCCCACGCGCAGCGGCGCGGCGATCGATGAATAATTGTTTTTATAACCAGCTGCCAGGCCGGAAGGCCAGGTCGGTTCGTCGGCATGGCGAATGATGGGGATGTCAGACATCAAGGCTTCAGCCATGGCATAAGTTGCATGCGGATTGGCGATACACACCTGCTCAAGTTGACTCGCATCCCAACCATGCACAGCAGAGAGGCATAGTTCGTCATCTTGTAAAAGCCAAATGGCTGAAATATCAATCGGCAGGTTTCGATCCAGCTCAGATAAGATCGTCTCAAGCACTTCATCCACACCCGCATTATCAGAAACCAAACCCGCTACTTCACGCAAACTATCTGAGACCTGTCGGCGCCATTTCTCTGAACGGTACAGGTCTGCATTTCGAATGGCCGCCGCCATGGTATCTGCCACCGCCTCAAACATCAACTGATCATCTTCTGTGAAGGCATTTAACTTATCTGATTGAATATCCAATAATCCGATCACATTATCATTGAAGATCAAGGGCACACACAATTCAGATTGTGTATTCTTGGGCGGCAAAGGCGAAGGTAAATATCGCTTATGTTGTGTCACATCGTTCGTTAAAACCGTCTTTCCATTCCGCGCCACCCAGGGCATAATGCCGTCCGCATCATCCAACGAAATGGTATACCCTTCCAGTTTTTTACTGCGCCGGCCGCTGCCGGCTTCATATACAATTAAACGGCGGGTGGGGTGAACCGTAAACAATGAAACATGTGGGTACCCAAATTTTTCGTGGATGAGCGCGGCGGCGTCATGCATAATTTCTGTCAGGTCAAGCGTGGACGTAACGCTTTTGCTCACCTCCGAAACGAGAGTTAATTGATCGGCGCGCCGGCGCATGCCGCTGTATAAGCGCGCACCTTCAACAGCGCGGGCGATATTATCGGCGAGTGCCTGCAAAATCAATAGATCAATTGGATGAAAGGCATGCAGCTGGTTGCTTTGTATATCCAAAACGCCGAGGATACGATCTTCAATTTTTAATGGGATGACCACTTCTGATTTCGTTTCAGGCAGACTATCAATGAAACGGTAACGCGCGTCGGATCGAACGTCATCGCATACGATCTGTTTTCCAGTAAAGGCGGCTTCACCGATCAAGCCCTGCCCAATTTCCACTTCAAGCGCAATGGATGCTTTCTTTTTTCTAATGCGCGGGTCAACCGCACTGGAACGAAATCGAAGCGCGGTGGAATTCTGCTTTAAGGTAAAAATGGCGACGTAATAATAATTAAATGTTTTTTGAATTAGTTCAGTAACGCGTTCGGCAAGCTCATCCACATGCATCATTTTGCCGATCTGTGCGCTCACCGCGCGTACCAAATTGAGCTGTCTGAGTCGAAATTGTTCCACTTCAGCGCGGTGTGATGCAAACAAACTCATTGCCACGATCTGCCCGATGCCTTGAAGCAAATTCAGTTCTTCAGTATTAAAAGATGGGCCTTTAGGACGTGTAACCTGCAGCGCGCCGATCGTAACCCCATGATCTTCAAGAGGAATCGAAGCAAAGGTTAAGGTGGAAGCCGCACTTTTTCCGCCGGATTTATTTTTTTTCTTCCGATTTAATTTCTGAGTGGTTAACCCAGCCGCCTTAATCGCAAGGCGCATCCCGCCTTTTTGCGGCTGTGGAGGAAACACGCGTTCATCCTCCCAATCCGGTAAACGAAAAACACTCTCTTTTAACCAAACATCCACCGAGCCAGTCATGAGCTGACTGACCATTGAGATGATCCGATCATGTTGCGCACTTAAAGATTCTTCGTTACGAAGCTGTTCGCCCAGGCTTGCAATATGGCGCCAGTCGCGGGCTTCTGTGTGTCCTGAATGTGTCGGTGTTGCAGTCATGCGGTTTATCCCCTGCGCTTGGTCATGGTAAGAAGGTTTCCTGTCTTTGCATTGGATTCATACCGGACTTCATCCATGATTTTCCGCATAAGATAAACACCCAGCCCCCCGATCTGGCGGTCGGCTAAATCAGCTTTTATGTTTGGCTGTTTAACCTTTGATGCCT
>JANODZ010000174.1:0-5713 GCA_031412935.1 Anaerolineales bacterium | reverse complement strand
GTTTGGATGAGGTGGATTTCAAAACCATGCAAAGCCGTGTGGTACAAGATCTTTACTTTGCCGGCGAAGTGTTGGATATTGACGGCATCACCGGCGGATTCAATTTTCAATCCTCCTGGACGACAGGTTGGCTGGCAGGGCGCGCGCTCTCGGCAACGGATCTCCCCGCGAACGGATAAACGTATCAATTCGCGAATCTCGTTACCAATATTTTCATTGACCATCTGCCATTCATCCCGTAAAATTCCCCTTGCTTAAATTATATATAATTTCCAAGAGGACCCAAAATGGCAAAATATCGAATTTTTTATTGGAAGCATATCCCCTCCTCCATCACGGTCGAAGGCGGCGGCAAGACGATCAAAAAACAGCTTTCACAGAAGATCCAAAATGCAATTGACGCGTATGCAATGGCCGAAGGATTAACGGGCACGACGGAATATGCCGCGCAATACAAACGCGGACAATGGGTGGAGCGCGATGGCTCCCCTGAGGAAGTTGCAGATGCGCTGCTTGCGGAACTGGAAATTGAATTTGCGAAAATAGAGATTCCGCGCCCAAGCAGAAAACAAACCTTAGATCGTGGACAGTCCCTGGCGAACTAAGGCTGTCAATCGTCAACCTTATGACTCAAAAACATAATATCATCCTGCAACCCTCTGGTTCACGCGGGCAGGTGGACGAAGGTCAGTCTATTCGTTCTGCGGCGCGTGAGATGGGCGTGGAGATCGAGTCCATTTGTGCCGAGAATGCCACTTGCGGCAAGTGTATGGTTTTAATAGAAGAAGGCCGTTTCGAGAAGTACAACATGGATTCACGGCGAGACCATGTTTCACCAGTTACCAATGAAGAAGCGGCCTATTTTGCGCGCAGACCCAAGCTGTTAAAAGATAAAGGCTGGGAAGTAGGACAGGTGCGTCTTTCGTGTCAATGCATGATACAAGGCGATGTATTGATCAACGTTCCTGAAGAAAGCCGTGGGAATAAGCAGATCGTGCGCAAGAGCGCGAGTAACCGCCCAATTGAGATCAAGCCGTCAATTCGGAAGTATCTCGTTACGATGAGTCCGCCAAATTTGGAAAGGCCGATTGCAGATTGGGAACGGCTTGCAAAAGGATTGGAAACATCGATGGGACTCGTCCGCCGCGGCGAGGAAAATCTGCCCCGCTGGTTTGATTTGAATATTGATTATCAATGCCTGCGAACTTTATCCTCTACACTGCGCGAAGCAAAATGGAATGTGACGGTTTCAGTTTGGCAGGACAGGGAAGTTATCAGCGTTCAAGCTGGGTATCACGAAGACAGCTTCGGCGCTGCTGTAGATATTGGTTCAACGACCGTCGCTTTATATTTATGCAATCTGCGAACCGGTGAAATGCTCGCCGCTGAATCAGAGATGAATCCTCAAATTGTATATGGCGAAGATGTGATGTCTCGTATCCAATACACGATCGAATATCCAGATGGATTGGAAAAATTGCACAAAGCCATTATATCCACGCTAAATAAATTGCTGAAGCAGGCTTCAAAAACAGCCGGGATCAAGACCGAAGAGATTTTGGAGATGGTGCTGGTCGGTAATTCAACCATGCATCATCTTTTATTAAACCTGCATCCCAAAGACCTGGGGCTTGCGCCGTTTGTGCCTGCGATTCATAAATCAATGGATGTGAAGGCGCGTGAATTAGGACTGCATATCAACTCCGCTGGCAATATACATGTACTGCCAACGATCGCTTCCTTTGTCGGCGCAGATACCAGCGCAATGATCGTGGCAGAAGAACCGCATAAGCAGGATGAGAATTGGCTCTTGATCGACGTGGGCACCAATGCCGAGCTTGTTTTGGGTAATCGCAAGCGGCTGGTTTGCACATCCACACCCACTGGCCCCGCGCTTGAAGGCGCACACGTGGAATATGGCATGCGCGCCGCGCCCGGTGCAATGGAACGTATCGAAATTGACGAGAAAACACTTGAGCCGAGATATAAGGTCATCGGCGTGGATGGCTGGAACACAGACCACGCTGAATTCATTGGCAAGGTCAAGGGGATTTGCGGCTCGGCGATCATCGACGGAGTGGCGGAGTTATTCCGCGCTGGAATAGTGGATTCTCGAGGCAAGTTTAAGAAAGATCTAGAATCGAAGCGGATTCGAAAAGGCGAAAGCGGCTGGGAATATGTCATTGCCTGGGCCGAGGAAACTTCCATCGGCCGCGACATCCCCATGACTCAACAAGACGTAAGGCAAATTCAACTTGCGAAGGCGGCATTGTTCACCGCCGCGCGCACATTGTTAAAGCGCTTTGGTTTGCAAGACCCCGATAAAGTGATTTTGGCGGGCGGCTTCGGCAGTTTTATCGACAAAGAAAAAGCGATGCTGATCGGGTTGATCCCTGATTGTATATTGGATAATGTGTATGCAGTCGGCAACTCCGCGGGTGACGGCGCTCGCATTGCGTTGTTGAATGTTGAGAAGCGCAGGGAAATTGAAGAAGTAACCCGCAAGGTTGAAAGATTTGAATTGCCCACAGATCCTGAATTCCAGAATCAATTTATGCTCGCAACCAGTTTCCCACACATGAGCGAACCCTTTCCTCATATCGCGCATTTGATTCCCAATCGGGTGGCGGATCCGATGGCGAAAAATTTTATGTCAAAATAAATTTTGTAGGGGCGGAGCAATGCTCCGCCCCTAGCAGAGGCAAATAATGAATAAATTTCTTGAACGATTAAACAGCGGCGAAATCCTTGTTGCAGACGGCGCAACGGGATCGAATTTACAAATGATGGGACTCACACCCGGCAAACCACCGGAAGACCTCATCCTTGATGACCCTGATACACTTTTGAAACTTGCCAGCTCATTTGCCGAAGCAGGTTCGGATATTATTCTCACTTGCACCTTCGGCGGGACCCGCATGAGAATGAAGGATTCTAAATATCAAGATCGGACTCCAGAAGTGAACATCCGCGCCGCGGAAATCGCGCGTAAAGCGGCTGCACTCAATAATGGATTGGTCGCCGGCTCAATGGGACCTGTCGGAATGATCCTAAAGCCGTACGGTCCGCTTGAAGCAGATGATGTAAAAGCAACCTTCGCGGAACAAGCCAAGGCTCTCGCCGATGGCGGCGTGGATTTGCTGCTGATCGAGACCATGTTCTCATTTGAAGAAACCAATGCCGCGTTTGAAGGCGCACGCTCCGCAACGGATCTGCCAATTGTCGTTTCGTTCAGCTATGACCGTGGCACACGTACCATGATGGGTGTGAAGCCCAAAGATGTAATGAAGCGTTACACAGAAATGGGTGCAACCCTCGTCGGTGCAAATTGTGGAAATACGCTGGCTAACATGGAACTGGTGGTTAAAGAATATGCGGCCACTGTGCCCAACTTCCCGATGTGGATCAAGCCGAACGCGGGTGTGCCCCACATGGATATCGAGACCGAGCAAGGTGTCTACGACATGGGCCCGCAAGATATGGCGGCCTATGCCAGGAAGTATGTTGAATTGGGAGCAAAGGTCGTAGGCGGTTGTTGCGGAAATACATCCGCGCATATCGCGGCAATTGCCAAGGCAGTAAAATAGGTATCAATGAACGGGAATCAATTTTGCGATTGAGGACGGAACGTGTAATTTAGGTGCAGTATGCGCAAGAAGATACTTGATTTATTATCTGGCAAGAAGCTTGACTCGCAGCCCGCTTTCAGCGGGTTAATTCATGTCACTGCGGAGGGATTGCAAAGAGAAGGTTTGGTCTTTCACGAAACACATAAAGATGCGCGTAAAATGGCCCGGGCAGCCGCAAGTACTTTCAAATTAAGCAGACTTCCCTCAGCTGTATTGCCCTTGGATATGTACGTGGAAGCGGAAGCTTTGGGGGCGGAGATCAATTTTCGTGAAGATAGAGAGTTTGAGTTTCCGCAGGTGTGGAAGGCGGGGCTTTTTGAGTCTTTAAAAGAATTAACCACTGAAATCACGAAGGGCACGGAGCTGATTAATAAGGGGAGAATTAATTTGGTGTGTGACGCAATTAAATTATTGAAAGAAGATGTGGGCAATCAGGTTGTCATCGGCGCGATGATCCCTGGGCCGTATACACTATTATTACTGGTAGCTGATTTAAAAAATATGTTCATTCAAATGAAGAAGGAGCCGCAAACCGTGACAGATGCCCTCCTTCATCTTTCTTCATTCCTCGCTCAGGTAGGCCTTGCCTACAAGAATGCAGGCGCAGATTTTATCACCATTCACGATATGGGCGGGTCTGCGGCCTTTATTGGACCTGCCAAATATGAGCAATTTGCTTTACCGGCCGAGAAATTGTTAATTGAAAAGTTACCCAAGCCATGTGTTTTGTCAGTCTGTGGCGATGTGACGAAGTCGCTGCATCTGCTTGCGCAAACTGGAGCGGACGCGATCTCGTTGGATCAGACAGTGGACCTCGCGGTGGCGCGCCTGGCTTTGAAAGACACCTTGCTATTTGGAAATATCGATCCCGTAGAGACTCTCTATCGGGGGGATGCGGCCCGGGTACGCGAATCAGTTGTCAGGGCGAAAGAGGCGGGTGTGGATGCTGTCTGGCCGGGCTGTGATCTCGTCCTCCAGTCGTCAATTCTAAATATCCAGATGATGCAAAAAGCCTGATGAAAATTTCATCAGGCTTTTTAGATTCAATCAATTCTAAACTACTGGCTTATATAAAATAGCAGGGTATCCTTTGTTCGACTGCAAAGATTCACAAACTGCCCGCACGTGGATTTGGCACCGTCCGCCACTGGAGTGCCCTTTTTCTCAACCTCGCCCCCTTTTATATAACATCCCAATGGCTCACTTCCCATGGCCTGAAAACCCAGCGGCACGCGGCAGGTATTATCAATGGCTGCCAGATTTTTGAGCGGATAATTAGGGTCGTCTGAATTTGCGGCGCCTGCATCTTCAGCCGTGAAATAATCATGATAATATAGAATCGTGGGATTAATATCAACCTGGCTGGAAAGCACACTCCACATAAAAGCTTCCTTACCACCCTTAAAGATCCATTTCTCGAAAGCAATTTCAATCGCGGGCAATTCACCATCCATGGTTTGGCGCACCCAAACAAGGTCAGGGTCACCTTCGGGGTACACGCCTTGATTCAGGTCAAAAATTGTCGCTTCAAATCCATCACTGTCAAAATTATCGGGGCGGTTAATATTCCTTCCACCCACGTCGCCATTGATATCCAAATAAGCTGCAGTATTGTCCGCGCTAAAATCGGCGGTATAAGGACCGTGCGTGGTTAACAATATCTCAGCGCGCCCGTCTGCATTACGATCAATCTCAACGCCATAAAAAGCATTTAGAGATTGGGTGCTAAAATCAAGGCCAACCAGGGAGATCTTGATATAGAAAAAATTATTATCATTTGTGATCGAAAAATTCACGATATCCAGATCAGGTAAATAAGCCATATCAATAGATGTGAAAGGACGCTCAAATTTATTCTTATAAAATTCGTCGCCCGACTTAACTTTCTTCGTATTAAAGAATAACGAATTCTCATTATCGTGCGCAATCGAACGGTCACTTGTGCCTGCAGATGGAACTGTCCTGTGCACAAACCATAAAGAGGTTGCCTCTGCAGTCGGCACACTTGCTTGCGTGACCAATTCGGCCGTGCCCGCAGTGGCGGCTGATCGGCGGTCGGCTCCGTGACGAATTCCATACCCGCC
>JANODZ010000173.1:0-2008 GCA_031412935.1 Anaerolineales bacterium | reverse complement strand
CAATCAACGCGATCTTTTCTCCATCAAATAAACTCACCAGAGGCATTGTGCGCGGTTGACCACTCTTTGCTCCAATGGTCGTGAGCTGGATGATCGGCAAACCGACTAAACCAGTTATCGTATACCTGCCTTTTGACATCTTCAGCATCATGGCATCAATATAATGCAAAGTACGCGCAAGAAAAGCAGAAACTGGGCGCAGCATTAAAAAGCGATGGATAAATTTTTGGAAAGCGCTGGGTTTGTTTGTCATTTTTCCAACCAGATCGTTACCGGGCCATCATTATTAATTTCCACTTTCATATACGCGCCAAATTGACCGGTTTGAGTCGGCACGTCGTGGGTGCGTAATAATTCAACGAATCGATCCACCAGCGGAGATGCAACTTCGGGTAAAGCAGCATCTATAAAAGATGGACGGCGGCCCTTTTGTGTATTGGCATATAAAGTGAATTGTGAAACGACGATTACACCACCTTTCACATCCAATATTGATAAATTGGTTTTGCCTTTTTCATCTTCAAAGATACGCAGGTTGGCTGTTTTCTCAGCAAGGAAGGCGGCCTGCTCCTCCCCATCCCCGTGACCGATACCCAAAAAAATCAGCAGTCCCTTCCCGATCCTGGAAATAGTCTGATCTTCTACTGTAACACTAGCCTGGGATACTCTTTGAATTAATAGGCGCATAGGGGAGAGAAAGTTCAGAAGTGAGAAGTAAAAAGTGAAAAGGTGTGTGCTTCTTACTTTTTACTTCTCACTTTTTTACCTGTTTGCACTCGCTACGGTAACTGCATCGCCTCACGCACTTCAACCATTGTCTGCTCAGCGATGGCGCGCGCGCGGACTGCACCGTCGTTCAATATATCTTGAATATGGTTCGGCCTGGCAGCCAGGTCTGCGCGCTTGGCGCGGAATGGCTCAAGATGTTGGTTGAGGTTATTCGCAAAACGAAGTTTGCAATCTACACAGCCAATGCCCGCTGTGCGGCATTCGGCGTTGACCATTTCCACTTCATCCGGCGGGGAGAAAAGTTTATGCATTGTGAACACATTGCATACATCAGGGTTACCCGGATCGGTGCGCTTCTGTCGCGCAGGGTCTGTCACCATTTCCTTCACACGCTTGATGGTTGCTTCAGGTGTGGCTGCGAGTTCAATATGGTTATTCAAACTCTTGCCCATCTTATCTTTGCCGTCAATGCCGACCACCTTCAAAACTTCAGTGTGCTTAACTTGCGGCTCAACCAGAACCCTGGTCTTGTAACGATAGTTAAAGGAGCGCACGATCTCACGCGCAAATTCAATATGCGGAGCCTGGTCAATGCCGACAGGCACCACATCTGATTTATAGAGCACGATATCGGCGGTCATCAGAACTGGATAGCCGACCAATCCATAATTAATATTTTCAGGCTGCTGACGGATTTTTTCCTTAAAGGTTGGCAAATCGGTCAACTTGCCCAATTGCGTCACCATCGAAAGATAGGTGTGCAATTCCATCACCTGTGGAACATGTGATTGTATAAATATAATTGAATCTTCAGGACTCATTCCTGCCGCGAGCCAATCCAATGCCATTTCCAATGTATTCTGTTTGAGTTCCTGGGTGGTTTCAACTGTCGTCAGCGCGTGGACATCCACGATGCAGTAGACGCATTCATAATCAGCCTGCAGCGCCACATAATTTTTCATTGCGCCCAAATAATTACCGAGATGTTGTTTCCCCGTTGGGCGCGCGCCTGAAAATACCCTGCCTTTTTTTGCCATTCTTTATCCTCTTAACAATTTCTTTTAAACAAAAGGAATTAAGGTCCCGAAGGATATGATGGAAAAATCCTTCTGGTTTCCCCTTGCTCTACTTCGTGTTTAGTTCCCTCGGAATTATTCAACCAACTTATGAATCAGGTTGACAATCTCGTCCGCTTCTGCGTGACGTTTCTGATCTAACTTTGAGAAGACCAACTGTCCGTTCACGCTGACCTCGAACCTGCCCCCGTCCGACGGAACAA
>JANODZ010000172.1:0-10701 GCA_031412935.1 Anaerolineales bacterium | reverse complement strand
ATCCCAGTTCAATAAGCTTCCTGCGTGATCCAAATCTGATGCTTGCCCGAGAATTTCTTTAAGTTGTTTCAATTTTTGAGACATTCTGCTCTCCTGAATTATTACTGATTTTATCGCATGTGTTGGTCAAATTTCGAATTTGATTTACGCTATGGGCTTTTACGATGTTCGCCAAGACCATTCTCGTGGATATCCTCGGTTAGACCTTCGCGAATGTCCACTTGCATTACTTCGGGTTGACCGGGTACGTCGAGATCATAGACAGTATAGGAGCCAGGGTAGAGCCAGATCTCATTTTCAGGATACCCAAAAGAGGATGGCAGTACTATTTCGTTTGGCAGAATATACATTTGATGATGAGTGCAATTTCGCAAATATGCAGGGCTGGGCCAGATGGGGGTGGTGAAATCGGGCAGGGCATTCAAGTCACCATCCACCCTCGAGTAGGCTGTTTGAATGGATACCCAGCCCGTTTTATCGGAATTTGGGATGATGATCTGCACCCATTTGGTAAGCACGTCACTTGCAATTATGGGCGCGCTTGTATTTTTGTATAGGACGCCGATCGGATTGAAAGCCATATCAGGTCCGCGCCGAATGAAGAGATTCCCTTTGATTGCGCTCAAGGTGACTTTGGGCAGGGAGGTTGGCTTTGTAAATATTTCCGTGGCTGTAAGAACCGGTATTACGAATTGCGCAGAAGGCGTGGCAAAAGCGGAGATAGGTTCTTCGGTTGTTATCGTTCCAATTTTCCGCGCGGTGGGAAGGGCGGGTGCGTCCAATTTAATTTGAACACAAGCTTGAAGCAAGACTGCAAGCATGAGGATGTTACAGTTAATTAGTGACTTTACGCAGCGCCGTGATTCCCTGAGCGGAGCGACACTTGCACCGCGCTGCGGATGCAGTGCAGGTGAGGGTCTCTGAGATGGTCGTTGAGACCCTTCGCTGTCGCTCAGGGCGACACACCCTAAAACGAACAAAAATGCGAAAGGTGAGTTAATTAGTTTTGTTTGATATGGCTTGATCATTCACAGGCCTACTCGGAACGCAATGCTTCCACAGGTTCAAGATTTGCCGCGCGGCTGGCAGGATAGATCCCAAAGAACAGGCCAATGATGGCCGAGAAACTTGTCGAGAGCAGAATGGCATCTGTGCCCACGATGGGCGTAAAATTATTTCCTGTCGCGGCGGCAACCTTGCCCACCGTAAATGCGATCAGCCAGCCGAAAATGACGCCAATAATGCCGCCGATTAAACTCAACAAGGATGACTCAGTCAGGAATTGAAGCAGAATATCCTTCTTACGCGCACCGAGCGCTTTGCGAAGTCCGATCTCACGGGTCCGTTCTGTAACCGATACAAGCATGATATTCATAATGCCAATGCCGCCCACAAGCAGGGAGATTGCCGCAACACCGCCGAGGAAGGTCGTTAATACCCCGGTGATCGTATTAAAAGTTTGAAGAAAATCCTGTTGTGTTATAACGGTAAAATCATCATCGCCAATCGGCGTGCGATGACGCTGGCGCAATATATTTGATATTTCATCAGAAGCCTGCGGCACAGATTCAGCCGTGGAGGCCTGCACATAAAGAACATCAATTTCATCACGCGCGCCATGTTTAATGAGGCGCGCCTGGGCGGTGGTAAATGGGATGTGAACAAAACCGTCTTCACTGCCAAAACCTCCTCCGCCTTTTGCCAACAGAATTCCAATCACCCGGAAAGGCTGACCCTCAATACGGATCGTCTCGCCGACCACTCCATCATGACGCCCAAAAATCGCATCTGCGGCGTCCGGCCCAAGAACCACAACAGACATATAGCCCAGCATATGTTCTTGATTGATAAATTCGCCTTCGGTCATCTCCAGGTTGCGTACCACCGAATAATCAGGGGTTAACCCTATAATTGTGGTTGTGTATTTCTCTCCGTTGAAAGATATTGTCCCGTTACCTTGGATTACAGGAGCAACTGATTCCACTGAAGGGGCGGCAAAAGGATCGGCAATCGCTTCGGCATCCGCAAGGGTTAGTGGGCGGTCATTATTGCCGCTTCCACCACCATTGCGGTCTCCCGGTCCGGGAGGACCATCTTGACTGCCTTTAAAGACGAACAATAAATTCGTGCCGATGCTGCTAATGGAACCTGTAATGGATGCCTGCGCGCCATTTCCCAAGGCAAGCATAGCGATCACTGCCGCCACGCCGATCACAATGCCAAGCACTGTCAGGCCTGAGCGCATTTTATTACCATTTAAACTTTCGATGGCTTCGAGCAGGGCTTGTGCAAAGGTCATTTTTTCCTCCCTTCCTTTTCTTTTTCAGTGGATGATTCGAGTTCACCATCGCGCAGGCGGATCACGCGCTGAGTTTGGTCCGCAATTCCGGCATCATGTGTAACGATGATTAATGTGGTGCCGCGCTCTTTGTTGAGATTGAGCAAAAGGTTCATGATCTCCCTCCCAACTTTAGAATCCAAATTTCCTGTCGGCTCATCGGCCATGATGATGGCCGGGTCGTTGACCAGCGCGCGCGCAACCGCTACGCGCTGCTGCTGTCCGCCGGAAAGTTCATAGGGGCGGTGTGTCATGCGATCCCCTAAACCAACCGCTTCGAGGGCGGCTTTGGCACGCTCACGACGGCCTTCGGTAAGACCTGAATAACGTAATGGCAATTCAACATTGCCTAAAGCAGTTAAGCGCGAAAGCAGATTAAAACTCTGGAACACAAAACCAACTTTACGATTTCGAACACTGGCAAGCTGATCGTCGTTCATTTCTCCAACAGCTTCGCCATCCAAAATATATTCACCCGATGTCGGCCTGTCCAAACAGCCGAGCGTATTCATCATGGTGGATTTGCCTGAGCCGGAGGGTCCCATAATTGAAAGCACTTCACCGCGTTTGATCTTAAATGAAACATTGCGCAGAGCTTCCACATTAAACTCGCCCATCTTGTATGTTTTTGTGATGTTACGAGCTTCGATCACCCAATCCATATTAACCTCCGAACGGTCCGCCGTTATTTGAGGGTGGATTTAAAATGATCGGATCGCCTTCCTTGATATCGCCTTCTACCAGCACGCTATCTATGCCGGATGTGGAACCGAGTTTTACTTTGACTAGTTTAGGCTGGTTGTCAACCAGCACGTAGACCACTCGTTCATCATCCACCAAACGGACTGCACGATTGGGTATCAGCACGACATTATTCTGTTCTTCAATAACAACATTCACTGCGGCGGTCATGCCAGGTTTGACAAGTTCATCCGCGTCGGTCAATTCAACTGTGACAACAAAATTAACCACGCCCTGTACCTTATCGCCAGCCTGTCCCACTTCCACAACCTTGCCGTTATATTCTTTTGAGAGGATTGCATCAAATGTAAGCGACGCAGATTGACCAATGGCAACGGAATTGATGTCTACTTCAGAAACCTGTAAATCTACCAATAAATGGGAGAGATCATCGATGCGGAAAGCAGTTAAGCCGCTCGATACCTGATCGCCAATCGAAGGCTCGGCTTGAGTGATGGTTCCGTCGAACGGAGCAAGAATGCGGGTCATATTCAAAGTGGATTGTGCAGCGGCAACACGGCCTTCCGCAGCAGCGACATCAGTCGGGTCAGCGCCATTTTTCAAACGCTCTGCATTTCGGCGTGCGTCATTTAATTGCGCTTCCGCCAATTCTAGTTTTTCATCCGCATCGGCAATGGTTTCGGCATCTGCGTAGCCTTTGTAATTGCGCACATTGGGAATTCCATTTTGGAGGTAGGTTTCAACAATCGTGATCTTGCCATTTAATCCCAGGCGATAATCATATGCTTTCTTATAGGTTGTTTCCGCGGCATCCAATGTGCGAACGGATTGCGCGCGCGCTGTATCTGAATTGAGCAGGTCTTCCAGGGCTTGTTTCGCACTGGCAAGATCTGATTCCGCGAGGATAATGTTTTGGTTAAGGGATTGCTTGTTGAGACTAGCCAGCAAGCTGTCCCGTTTGACGCGTTTTCCCACTTCAACATTAACGGTGTCTACAATTCCAGTCGTCTGCCAGATGAGTACAGCGCTTTGTCTTGCGCGTACGCTGCCTGTCGCGCCGACAGTTGCCACTAGGTTGCCGCGTTTGATGATTGTCGTTTCGTAGGCTGGTTCACTACTGCCTCCTGTATTGAAAAACAGGATGGCAAGCAAAACAGCAGCAACAACGCCTGAAATGATCCACGTTCTGCGGGAAAATCTTGCAAAGAATTGCTTCATTGTGGTTTAACCTCCGGGAAAACAGGCAGCTCGCGCTCACGAGACCTTACGCGACTGCAGCTTAAGTTTATCCAATTAATATGTAGAAATTGTGCAGGTTTCTGAAAATCCCTTTCCATTCTAATTCAAGTTTACGGAATCAACGGGCTTTGGTTGTTGAAATTAATAATAATCTAATGAGAAAATGTGACGATTGTCGTCGAGTTTGGTGACAAATAAACCTGTATCTGCTTCATTAGTTTTAGTATCATCTTAATAGACAATAAATAAACTTTGGATGTAGGGCTACATTTTAGGCTGGAGGAATTTTGCAGGCTGTTTTCACTAAATATTTAGCGATTAATTGCGAAGCGCGAGTTAATCGCCCTTTTGAACATGATCTTCGCCCACCAAAGGCATGGACTTGTGATCAAAATTGAATTTGATTCAGAACGTGCGATGCTGGAAGCTTCACGCTGTCTGCATTGTCCAGAGCCTGCGCCCTGCAGGCTGGCCTGTCCCGCTTTGAATGATATTTCATCTGCCATGGCGCTGATCGAGCAGGGGAATTTTGTAGAAGCCGCAGGCATTTATCACAAAACCAGTTCGCTGCCCGAAATATGCGGACTTGTTTGTCCGCATGAGGCTTTATGCGAGGGTTCATGTATTTTGAATAAAGAAGATCGACCCATTTTGTGCGGTCAGTTGGAAGCCTTCACGATGGATTACGAACGACACGCGCAGGGGTACGTCATTCCAGTGGGCAGACCCAATGGCAAAAAAGTTGCAGTTATTGGCGCGGGTCCTGCTGGTTTGGGATGCGCTGATCTGCTCCTGCAAAAAGGCTACAAGGTGACTGTTTTTGATTCTAAACCTGCTGCAGGTGGATTGCTTGTTTATGGTATTCCAAATTTCAGACTCCCCAAGGAAATCTGGCAGGTACAATGGGATGAGTTTGAACGCGCCGGTCTGGAGTTCGTCCCAAATATTTATATTGGGAAAGATAAAACCATCAATAGTCTTTTTGGTGAAGGGTTTGATGCGGTTTTCATTGGCATTGGTTGTGAGATGGATGCGAAGATGGAAGATACGCCCGGCACAGATTTGCCTGGCGTTTATACAGCAACAGAATTTCTAATTCGCGGGAATGTGAAACCGGACCAGCTTCCGCAGAATATGAGCCAGCCTTTTGAAATTGGCAAACGGGTTGTGGTCATTGGTGGCGGCGATACTGCATCAGATTGTTTGCGCACCGCCTTAAGACTCGGTTCAGAAGAGGTGACCTGCCTTTATCGCCGCACAGAGATCGAAATGCCTGGCGGAATTAAAGACCGTCAGATGGCGCGTGACGAAGGCGCAAAGTATCGTTTCCTGGCCCAGCCGATAAAATTCATCGCCGGCGCAGATGGAAATCTTGCGGCAGTTGAATGTGTTGAAACGAAGCTTGGCGAGACGGATGCAAAGGGACGCCGAATTCCCGTCGCTGTGGCAGGTTCTAATTTCAGCGTCGCCGCTGATACAGCCATCCTTGCAATCGGTTATTTGCCCGATCCTATTCTCGGCAAAACCACCCCTGATCTTGAAACACATGACCGTGGCTTGATCACTGTATTAGATAAATCGAAAGGCAATACATCGCGCGCTGGTATTTTCTCCGCTGGCGATTGTGTCACAGGTCCCGACCTTGTGGTCACTGCGATGGCAGCTGGAAGAAAAGCCGCGCTCGCGATTGATGAATATTTAAATAATAAATAACCTGTTGTGAGGGCAGGCCAGACCCAGCAGGGCGAGAGGATCCTCTCGCCCTGCGCTTTTGTTATAATCCAGCGCATGTTTCAACGCATCGCACGTGGACTTGAACTAACAATTATTTTGTTTATCCTTGCCGCCCTGGTTGGCTATAGCAACCCATCCCTGACCGATAAAATTGAAAAAGTGCGCGCCTACACGCGCCAGATCGAATTTAATTACGTTTCATGGATGGGAAATGCGGCGTTGATCAAGGTGCGTGCGGCTTCCATTGGGGCGCCCTATATGCTTGACCGCGAAACACAAAAACAAATCGTCACTGAATATTTTCACATCACAAAGTCGATCCTTGAAAAGGAACATCAGCTTGAACAGATCTATGCCGATGCCGCGATCAAAGATAAGGAATTCGCATCCGAATCAGTGCGCGGCGAACTGGTCAAATTGTATGCCAGACAAAAAGAGCTTGCGCCGCTTTCCGAATCCATATTGCAAGATCAAGTCAGTCAAATATTGGCACAGCTCGGACTCGCCACTTTCGGTCAATCACTGCCGAATGTTTGGTATCACTCCACGCCTTTACCTTACGCGCTGATCGTTTCTCCGCGTGACCGTATTGAACAGACGGCGAATATTTCCATCAATACCGATTTCCCAATTGATGAGCAAGCCGCGCTTGAAACCCGTGTAGATGAAGGACTCAACACTTCCTCTTTGGTGGTTCCGATCGGCGGTGTGGGCGTTTATCCCACGATGGTCATGCGCAGCACAAATCTTCCGTGGCTGCTCAGCACCATTTCTCACGAGTGGATTCACAACTACCTGACTCTTCGTCCGCTTGGATTTTTTTACGGCGAGACTCCTGAGCTGCGCACCATGAATGAAACGACTGCATCGATCGCAGGGGATGAAATAGGCGGACTTGTCATCGAACGCTTTTATCCTGAATTTAACACCGCTTCGCGCCCAAACCTCAGCCTGGTTTCTGCTCCGCTGGGTCATTCCCAACCCGCAGATTTCGCCCCGCCCCCATTCGACTTCCGCGAACAAATGCATGAAACGCGCATTACAGCAGATGCCCTGCTGGCAAAAGGAAAAATTGAAGAAGCGGAAGCTTATATGGAAGAACGCCGACTTATTTTTGTACAAAATGGATATTTACTGCGCAAGATAAATCAAGCATACTTCGCATTTTATGGGGCGTACGCAGATTTGCCCGGTGGCGCGGCAGGCGCGGACCCTGTCGGACCTGCTGTGCGCGCTTTGCGTGAACAAAGTAATTCCCTGGCAGATTTTGTCAACAGCATGGCGTGGATGACAAGCTTTGAACAACTGCAGGAAGCGGTCAGCCAATAAATAAGCCATATACATGGAATGCGGACTTCAGTCCGCTTTTTACTACAAATAGCAGACTAAAACCTGCGCTCCACGGAAAAAAGAGAGATCATGAAACGAATCTTATTTATATTAATGTTATTCATCCCAAGCGTTTTTATTTTCAGCGCGTGCGTAGTTGAGGCGGAAATAGTCCCAACCTCAACCGTTGCAATTGAAAAACCCATAATTTTTGATACACCCACTTCAGAAATAAGTTGTTCTACCATCAGCGTTGAACCGACTTCCGCGCCCAGCTCTGCATCAATTTACCCTCCCGCCAGCCCGGCGGATTTTTCTGTGGGCCCGGCGGATGCTCCAGTGACCATTATTGAGTATTGCGATTTTCAATCACAAGGATGCCGCAACATGGTCGTTGTCTTTGTTAAGCTGCTGCAGAATCGCGCAGATGTACGTTTTATATTCCGTCCTCTGCCCTTGATCGGTATTCTGGATAAATCTGAAAAGGCGGTTCTGGCCGCGCTTGCGGCTGATGAGCAAAGCCGCTTCTGGGCCATGCATGATCTGTTATTTGTAAAATATGATCAGTGGGTAAACCTGAAACCAGAAAAGTTCAATGCCTGGGTCGTGGGGGAGGCTGTTGCGGCGGGGTTTGATGGGGAGCAGCTTGCAGCGGCGATCAAAGCCGATAAAACAGAGACCAGAATGATGTCGATGTATGATGCGGCGAAGAAGATAGGTATCCCGGCGGTGCCGTTCGTGCTCATCAATGGCGAACCGTTGTATGTGTTGGATTATCAAGCTGTGAGCGATACTGTCGGTTTGATTGCGCTCGGCCAAAAACAATTTACAAAATGCCCGCCCTTTAATGTTGATCCATCAAAACAATATATTGCCACTATTCAAACAGAAAAAGGGGAGATCGTGATGCAGCTATTTCCTGATAAAGCGCCGCTGGCCGTGAACTCGTTTGTGTTTCTTGCGCGGCAGGGCTGGTTTGAGGATGTCACATTTCATCGCATGATCCCCGGCTTTGCGGCACAGACGGGTGACCCAAGCGGCACAGGCAGGGGCAACCCGGGTTATTTCTTTAATAATGAGATCAGTGATTTAAAATTCGACAAACCCGGCATGGTGGGCATGGCAAACTCCGGACCGAACACGAATGGGAGTCAATTCTTTATTACATTTGCACCCGCCGCTCATCTTGATGGCAGTTATACTATTTTTGGACAGGTCCTGAGCGGTTTGGATGTGCTTGAGAATTTAACAGCGCGCGATCCTGACCAAAATTTGATCCAGCCGCCCGGTGATAAGATCATAAATGTGATCATAGAAGAGCGATGATGCAAACCAAAAAAAATCACTGGCCCTCCATTTTGATTTTGACCGTCCTTGGCTGCAGCCTGGCAATAACGCTGTTACTTTCCATTGGGTTTGGCATAAATTCACTTATTGATCTGTTCTCGAATAAAGGCGACCCTGCCGGTGAAATGATCGGCGCTTTTGCTTTTGGTTTTGAGATGTTAATTTTGTTGGTCTGCGCATGGTTTGTTTTGCAAAAAACTCTAGGACATGAGCAAGCCGAATACTCGGTCAGGTTTCCATTCGCAGCCTGGCAGATTTTTGCAGTTTTCACAACCGTTATTCTTTCTGTGGCAATTGGCGGGGTTATCGCTTATAGGGAAATTCCATGGCTTTCATGGTCCATTTTGCCTGTCTTGACAGTATTTGTGATCGTGCCGCCGATTTGGTTATTATTCTGCATCGGCACCCAGGGCATCGAGCTCGGTTCACGCTGGCGTATCTTTAGCATCCTTGGCTTAAGTATGACCATCGGCCCGCTGCTTATGACCATTTTGGAACTTGTTATATTATTGGGAATGATCATGGCAGGTATGTTCGTAGTAGCCATATGGCAGCCCGGCCTTTTTCAAGAGATCATGAAACTTGGCGAGATCCTTAAACAGGAAACCAATCAGGGGTTGATCTTGAATTTGTTTGCACCTTATATTTCAAACCCAACCCTGATTGCAGCCGGGCTGACATATATTGCACTGCTCGTGCCCATGATCGAAGAATTGCTAAAGCCCTTGGCAGTCTGGATTTTTGCAAAGAAAATCGAATCGCCTGCCCAGGGATTTGCCATGGGCATATTAAGCGGCGCGGCTTTTGCATTGCTCGAAAGCCTTAACGCCAGCGGGAATGGAACGGCGGGCTGGCCGATCATCGTCAGTGTCCGCGCTGGGACGAGTCTTTTACATATGACAGCTTCAGGATTGGTGGGTTGGGGAATTGTCTCGGCTTTGCGCGAGAAGCGTATTGTGCGATTCTTTAGCGCATATTTTTGTGCTGTTGCCATTCACGGATTATGGAATGCCTGTGCCATAGGCGCCGGGCTCTCGGCCGTAGGAGAATCAATCGGCAAACCCGAATGGCTTTTTAATTTTATTCCAGCCATGTTGGGTGGAATGTTCGTTTTAGGGATCGGAATGTTTGCACTGCTGATCGCATCCAATAGGAAATTACGGAGTCCACTCCCGCCCTCAGTTCCTGCTCCGATGGGCGAGGGAGTAGAATAAATCCTATGCTCTATTCATCCACGGCGCGCGCAGGCGATCTCGCACAATTGGTCGGCTTGACTCACAAACATATTATCGTTTCACTTAAATTGGGCGGGGATCTTCAAACGCATCGCGGCGTGCTCAAGCATGATGACCTGATCGGCAAGCCGTGGGGCTCGCAGGTTTTCAGTCATATGGGCGCGCCATTTTTTTTATTGCAGCCGTCGATTGCGGATATTCTTAATGACCTGCCGCGCACCACGCAAATTTTGTATCCAAAAGATATTGGATATATTCTTGTCATGCTGGGGATTGCACCCGGCCAGCGTGTGATGGAGGCGGGGACTGGTTCCGGTTCGATGACGATTGCGCTGGCAGCCGCTGTCGGTGCGGAGGGACGGGTCATTTCCTATGAACAAAAACAGGATACGCAGAACCTGGCGAAGAAAAATTTGGAACGAGTCGGGCTCGCTGCGCGTGTAGACTTCAAGCTGCGTGACATTCAAGAAGGTTTCGACGAAGTTGAAGCGGATGCGTTCTTCCTCGATGTGCAGAATCCATATGATTACATTACACAAGTCCGCGCAGCGCTCAAGCCCGGTGGATTCTTTGGCACGATCCTCCCCACGTTCAACCAGGTGGAAAAGACGCTGATTGCTTTAAAGAAAAACAAATTCGCATTTGTAGAAGTCTGTGAGATCATGCTGCGCCATTATAAATCTGACCCGGCCCGCATTCGTCCAGTCGATCGGATGGTTGCGCACACGGGTTACTTGATCTTTGCAAGAAGGATCGAGCCCAATACTGATCCGCGCG
>JANODZ010000171.1:0-3806 GCA_031412935.1 Anaerolineales bacterium | reverse complement strand
GAATCACGGAAGCGATGTTGAATATTCCCACAATTTTTCTTTTGATCGTCATGGCAAAGTTTTTTGGCGGCAATGTGCCTGAGATCGAATTTGCGGGGCGGGTATTCAGCGGTAGTGTGATCGTTATTATTGTGATTATCGGCGCAACAAGCTGGATGTATCTTGCCCGTATCGTGCGCGCGGAATTTTTATCTCTGAAAGAAAATGAATTTATCCTTGCAGCGCGGGCAACCGGCACCTCCAATTCTCAAATTATCTTTTACCATATCCTGCCCAATACAGTTGCCCCGATTATTGTGTCATCAACACTGAGTGTAGCGAATGCGATTCTTGCAGAAGCGTATATCAGTTTTCTTGGACTGGGCGTTATGCCTCCCACAGCCACATGGGGTAACATGCTGGAAAGTTCGGCAAAATATTTAGACTCGGCCCCCTGGCTTTGGTTCTTCCCGGGGCTGCTGATTTTGTTGACCGTGCTGAGCATTAATTTTATAGGCGACGGAATGCGCGATGCTTTGGATCCGCGCAGCCGGACCATTTAGGAGAATCCTGTGACCGGCGCCTTATTACAAGTAACAGACTTGCAAACCCGATTCCATACGCCCGAGGGAATTGTCCACGCTGTGAACGGCATCTCGTTTCACATCAATGAAGGGGAGACAGTGGCAATTGTCGGCGAGAGCGGATGCGGAAAATCTGTGAGCATGATGTCCCTGCTTAAGTTGATCCGAACTCCTCCGGGCGAAATATCATCCGGAAGCGCGATCTATCGGGGCAATGACCTGCTTCAAAGATCCGAACAGGAAATGGAAGATGTTCGCGGCAAGGAAATTGCCATGATCTTTCAGGATCCAATGACTTCCTTGAATCCTGTGCTGACGCTTGGCAGGCAGCTTACAGAATCTCTGCGAGCGCATTTGGGTTTTACCAGGGAACAAGCTGAAGAACGCGCAGTTGAATTGCTTGAAATGGTGGGCATAGCAGACGCCAGACGACGCATCAACGATTATCCGCATCAATTCTCTGGCGGCATGCGCCAGCGCGTAATGATTGCAATGGCATTATCCTGCTCGCCAAGCCTTTTGATCGCCGATGAACCTACCACTGCACTGGATGTAACGATTCAAGCGCAGATCGTGGAGCTGGTGGCGCGCATACGCGAATCATTGCACATGGCTATTATTTGGATCACGCATGACCTGGGTGTTGTGGCTGGCATGGCTGACCGCGTCATCGTAATGTATGCGGGTTTTATTGTAGAAGAGGCAGATGTTGACGATTTATATGACTCACCCGCTCATCCTTATACATTGGCCTTGCTGGCGGCGTTGCCTCGGATTGACCGCCGCCGCGACCAGCATTTGAAGTCCATTGCAGGCTCCCCTCCGAATCTTTTGGTTGAACCGCATGGGTGTCCATTCGCACCGCGTTGTGAGTTTGCAATTGAAAAGTGTCGCGATGAGAATCCTGCTTTACTCCAAATTGGAAAAAATCATTCCGCGGCTTGTTGGGTGGACGTAAAAACAGGAGCTCCACGATGAGCGAATCGAACACACTTGTGGAAGTAAAAAATCTCAAAAAACATTTCCCCGTAACTCGCGGAATTATTTTACAGCGCAAGGTCGGCGTGGTTCGAGCAGTCGATGGGATTTCGTTTTCGATCCAGCGCGGCGAGACCCTGGGGATGGTGGGGGAGAGCGGTTGCGGCAAGACAACGGCCGGCCGCACCATGCTTGGTTTATATCCCGCAACAGATGGGTCGGTGATCATTGATGGGGATGACATACTCCATGCGCGCGGCAGAGATCAGTTGAAGATTCGCCGGAAAGCACAAATAATTTTTCAGGATCCGTACGCTTCCCTAAATCCGCGCTGGACAGTGAACTCCATCGTCAGCGAACCCATGCGCGTACATAATTTGTTCGCAACAGAAAGGGAACGCTCCGAACGCGCCAGGGATCTTTTGGGTATGGTGGGGCTTAGTCCGCATTTATTAAATCGCTTCCCGCATGAGTTTTCCGGCGGACAGCGCCAAAGGATTGGAATTGCCCGTGCGCTGGCATCTGACCCCCTTTTTATTGTTTGCGACGAGCCAATCTCTGCGCTGGACGTGTCGATTCAGGCGCAAGTGGTTAATCTACTTGAAAAATTGCAGGATCAATTAAGTCTCACTTATCTTTTCGTTGCTCACGATCTTAGCATGGTACGTCACATTTGTGATCGCGTTGCCGTGATGTACCTTGGCGTGATCGTCGAAATTGCCGAACAAAATGAATTGTATGAAAACCCTCTTCATCCTTATACACAGGCGTTGTTATCGGCTGTTCCGCTGCCTGATCCACGCAAGGAACGCGCTCGAAAGCGCACCATTTTAGTAGGGGATGTGCCCAGCCCGATCAACCCGCCAACTGGCTGCCGCTTCCACCCACGCTGCCCCGTTGCGGTGGAAAGATGCAAAACCGAGATTCCGGAATGGCGTGAGGTATCCCCACAGCACTGGGCGGCCTGCCATTTGGCGAATGGATAAAATTGCTTAACTGGAGATAAAATATCCCGATTTATAACGATCAGCAAAACTCATCAGGCTGCATGTTTGCTCCTGGTGAAATAATTATCATGGAACGCGAAACAATATAAATGGATATTACAAGTTTACAAAACTCTACCATTAAATATATTGTTAAATTGCGCGAGGATAAACGTCAGCGCCGGCAGGATGGATTAATGCTTGTCGAAGGCTGCGATGAATTGACTCTCGCCCTCAGCTCTGGACTCAAGCCGCATACGCTTCTGAGCGCGCCCGAGCTTGCTTCAGTTGCGATGAACATTCCCTCCGTTGAAGTGACCACCGTTACCCGCGCCGTATTCGAAAAAATATCCTATCGCGATAACCCGGATGGCTGGCTGGGAATATTCCCGATTCCGCAAACCTCTCTCGACGACCTGAAATTAAGCGAAATCCCATTCGTGATCGTGGCGCAGTCGCTGGAAAAACCCGGCAATCTCGGCGCGATCCTGCGCACAGCGGACGCGGCTGACGTGGATGCCGTCATTGTTTGCGACCCGCGCGTGGATTTATGGAATCCCAACGTAGTTCGCGCTTCGCGGGGAACGATTTTCACTGTACCCACCGTCGAGGTTGATTCGCCGAATGCGCTGGCATGGCTCAGGTCAAATAAGATGCGCGTGCTTGCGGCCACACCATCCGCTGAGGTGTTATACACCGACGTTAACCTGAAAGAGCCGATCGCGTTGGCAGTCGGCACTGAAGATGAGGGTCTGACTGATTTTTGGATGCAAAACGCTGATATGAAAATGAAAATTCCGATGATGGGCAAAGTGAATTCATTGAATGTAACTATCGCTGCCGCATTAATTACTTATGAAGCATTAAGACAGAGGAAATAATATGCAGGCATTGTGGCTTGAAAATAATCAAATTTCATTGCGCGCTGTTCCACAGCCGATAAATCCGAACGAAGCATTAATCAAAATTCGCAAAGTGGGCATTTGCAGCACTGACCTTGAACTTGTGAAAGGATATTATCCCTACACGGGCATTCTCGGGCATGAATTTGTCGGCGAGGTGGTAAATGCACCGGACGAATCATGGATCGGCCAGCGGGTTGTGGGGGATATCAATGCAGTCTGCGGCGCATGTGAATCTTGTTTAAATGGACGCGCGACGCATTGTGAGAATCGCACGGTGCTGGGCATCGTCAAGCGGGATGGGGTTTTTGCAGAATTCACAACCCTGCCGCTGGCAAATTTGCATCGCGTCCCCGATACGGTACCAGATGAAATGG
>JANODZ010000170.1:0-2917 GCA_031412935.1 Anaerolineales bacterium | reverse complement strand
GCAGACTTTAACATGGACCGCAATCGCATTCATCGGAATCGCCTTGATTCAACAAGTCGTTGCGATTGGAGTCACCTATCTCGGCGAGAACGTCGCATGGACAGCCACCAACGATCTGCGCGCGGAACTGGCATGGCATGCGCTCAATCTCGACATGCGTTTCCACAACGATCACACTCCTGGCGAATTAATCGAGCGCATTGACGGTGACGTGACCGAACTGGCAACTTTCTTTTCGCAATTCGCGCTGAACCTGATTGCAAATGGTTTGCTGCTCATCGGCATTCTCATCGCCTTGTTCATCGAAGATTGGCGCGCGGGGGTGGCTTTCACAATTTATTCAATCCTTACCATTGTCATCCTTGGCAAAGTTAAAGACATAGCTGTGCCGCATCAAAGAGCCAGGCGTGAAGCGGAAGCTCAACTTTACGGATTCATCGAAGAACAACTTTCTGGCACGGAAGATATTCGCTCAAGCGGCGCAGTCGGATATTCGATTCAGGAATTATTCCGCCATCAAGGCATTATCTTGTCGCACAACCGCAAGGCGCATTTCAAACGCTGGATCATCGAAAACGCAATGGGATTCGCCCTGACCTTGGGCAGTATTTTCGCCATCGTCAGCGGGTATTGGCTTTTCTCTGCCAGCATCATCACCGTCGGCACAGTCTATCTTTTCGTGCATTACATCAACCTGCTCGAAGAACCTTTCTGGGCGATGACTCATGAAATAGAAAGTTTTCAAACGATTGGCGCGTGCGTCGAACGCTTGACCGAATTCCGCAATTTCAAAGCGGAAGTGGTCAACGGCGCTGGCATTGAGATTCCGTCGCAGGCAATTGCCTTGAGATTTGACGATGTGTCTTTTTCCTACAACGGGACCGACTCCGTGCTCAGCGGTCTTTCCTTTGACCTGAAACCTGGTTCCATCCTTGGGCTGCTCGGTCGCACGGGCAGCGGCAAAACCACACTCGGACGGTTGATCTTCCGTCTTTATGATGTGAAATCGGGCAGCATAAAAGTCAACGAGATGGATTTGCGCCAGGCACATCTTGAAACATTGCGGCGTAACATCGCCATCGTCACACAGGACGTTCAATTATTCCGCGCCAGCATCCGCGACAACCTGACTTTCTTTGACCGTTCGATACCCGATGAAAAAATCATCGCGACCCTCGAAGACCTGGAACTCGGCGAGTGGCTGCAGAGTCAACCCAAAGGCCTGGACACTGAACTTGAAACAGGATCAAGATCCTTGTCCGCGGGCGAGGCGCAGTTACTGGCGTTCACGCGAGTCTTCTTAAGAAATCCTGGCCTGGTTATTTTGGATGAAGCCTCCTCACGTCTTGACCCCGCCACTGAACAAAAACTTGAGCGCGCTATTGATAAATTACTGAAAAACCGTACTGCCATCATCATCGCGCATCGCCTGGATACAGTCCAGCGCGCAGACGATGTCATGATCCTTGACCAGGGCAAAGTCAGCGAATACGGTGATCGCGTGCAATTAGCCGCAGACTCGACCTCTCGTTTTTATCAATTGCTGCAAACTGGATTGGAAGAAGTGCTCGCCTAAGGTCATTAAACACAAAGAACACGAAGGTCACTAAGGAAAATAAAAACCTTAATGCCTTTCCCCTTTGTGTACTTTGTGCCCTTCGTGTTTAAAAGGAATTTTTATCATGGCCGAAACAACCTACACACAAAATATCCCCGCACTGCCCGCATGGAAAGTCATCTGGGAAATGCTGCGCTTCCGCCCGTGGCTGTGGTTTATAGATTTAATCAGCGTGACGCTTATCCGCTTTTGCTGGCAGGTCGCGCCCGCGCTGATCATCAAAGCTTTTTTTGACATGGTTACAGGCGAGGCTAAATTAACTTTTGGCATTTGGGCAATCGTCGCATTCCTAGCCGCCACATGGATCGGACGTGTCATTGCGAGTTATGGTTTTTATTACGCCGACGTGCCGATCTTCGCGGACATGAATACCTTGCTGCGCAAGAATCTATTGCGCTACATCTTAAAGCGCCCGGGCGCATCGCAACTCCCTGATTCACCCGGTGAAGCCGTGAGTCGATTCAAAAAGGATGTGGATGAAATTCCGCTCTTTGTGATTCTGATCAACGACGTCATGATCGGGCTTGTCATCATTGCGATTGCGATCATTCTAATGACGCGCATCAGCCCATCCGTAACAGTGATGGCCCTTATTCCCTTGGTGATCGTCGGCGTGATTGCCAATCTCGCAACAAGCCGCATCGAACATTATCGGCGCACATCGCGTCAGGCTGGCGGCAAGGTGACGGGTTTCATTGGTGAATTTTTCGGCGCGGTGCAGGCTGTCAAAGTTGCCACTGCTGAAAGGAATGTCATCAACTATTTTCACAAGCTCAACGATCAGCGCCGCGTCTTAACCATTCGCGAAAAACTTTTCGACGAAGTGCTCGGCTCGATCTATCGCAATACATCCACGCTGGGCACGGGCGTCATTCTCGTTCTCGTGGGTCAATCCATGCGCACGGGTAATTTCACTCTCGGTGATTTTTCGCTCTTCGTTTATCTGCTGCAAAGCATGGGTTCGGCCTCTTCCTGCGCCCGGCGCGCCGCTTGCGCGGCTTGTTCACGCGCGCGCGCTTCGGCCTCGATGCGCGCCGCTACTTCGGCTCGGGCGCGTTCCTGCGCTTCTAGTCGTGCCTGCTCCCCGGCTTCGCGTCTTGCCGTTTCCTCTGCTTCCCGGCGCGCCTGCTCCTCGGCTTCACGTCTGGCCGTCTCCTCGGCCTCCCGGCGCGCGCGCTCGGCCTCTTCCCGCGCCACCCGCTCCGCATCCTCACGCGCTATGCGTTCGGCCTCTTCCTGCGCCCGGCGCGCCGCTTGCGCGGCTTGTTCACGCGCGCGCGCTTCGGCCTCGATGCGCGC
>JANODZ010000169.1:0-1710 GCA_031412935.1 Anaerolineales bacterium | reverse complement strand
AAAACGAAGATATAAAAACAGAGGACGACGAGGAGAATGTGAAAATCCCCGTGGGTATCGCAGAAGGTCAAACGCAGGATTTGATCAGGCTTATCCCTGAGCAGCATTTCACCCAACCCCCGCCGCGTTTTTCAGAGGCTTCGCTTGTGCAGGCGCTTGAAGAGAATGGCATTGGCCGCCCGTCCACATATGCGCCGACGATTTCTACCATCCAGCAGCGCGGATATGTTGAACGGGTGGATAAACGTCTTATTCCCACTGACACCGGCTTGCAAGTCAACGACTTGATGGTACAGTATTTCCCCGAAGTTGTGGATTTTAATTTCACGGCGCACATGGAAGAGGACCTCGATAAAGTTGCCTCCGGCGAAATGCTTTGGACAGACGCGATCCAGGAGTTCTACACACCGTTCTCTGAGAAGGTGCAAATCGCGCAGGCGGAAATGCCGGTTACCAAATCTGGTCCCGAACCGATTGGGCGTGCCTGCCCAACTTGCGGCAAGGAATTGGTCATTCGGTATGGGCGCTTTGGTAAATTTATTTCGTGCAGTGGTTTCCCCGATTGCCGTTACACCGAGCCATGGTTGTTAAAGATCGGTGTCTCATGCCCCACCGACGGCGGTGATCTTGTAGAAAGAAAAACCCGCAAAGGCCGCACATTTTTCGGCTGTGTTAACTACCCCAATTGCGAATTCACATCCTGGAAAAAGCCGCTGGCTGTGCCATGTCCCAAATGTAAAGGCATGTTGGTGGTCGCGAATAAACGGGAAGCGCAATGTCTCAATTGCACCGAATCCTTCCTGCTGGAAGAGATCGTCCCTGAATCTGTAGAGTAGTCTGCGTTTGTAACGTGACCTATATAAAGGAGAAATCAAAATGCATTTTTCACCACTTCCATATCTAGACCCCGGCTCCGGGAGCCTTATTATCCAGATAGCGATCGCGGCGCTGCTGGGATTGGGTGTTGCCATGCGCGCATCGTGGAGCAAGATCAGAACCTTTTTCGGAGTCAAACCCAAGCCAGATGAAGAGGGCGACGATTCTGAAAATGCTTAACTCCGGACAGCTCAGCGCTTCTTTTCGCGACCCAAACGGATTCCTGTTTACAGAAGACGGAACCCTGTATCGACAGGTCAACCGCGCTTACGCAAATGATTACGCGCGCTTAATGGAATCTGGTCTGTACGATAAGTTGGTCAAAGCCAGCCTGCTGATTCCGCATGTTGAGTCCGATCAGTTATCAGCGCGGTCAGCTGCGGCATTTAAAGTCATACAGCCTGAACGTGTAGCGTTTATTTCTTATCCGTATGAATGGTCCTTCAGTCAATTAAAAGATGCCGCGCTTGCGACGTTATCCATTCAAAAAAGGTCGTTGAAATTGGATATGTCGTTGAAAGATGCCAGCGCCTACAACATTCAATTTGTGCGCGGTAAAGCGGCCTTGATCGATACGCTTTCTTTTGAAATTTATAAAGAGGGTCAACCGTGGGTGGCGTATCGTCAATTTTGCCAGCATTTTCTGGCGCCGCTGGCTTTGATGGCGTATCGAGATGTGCGCTTAAGCCAATTGTTGCGAGTGTATATTGACGGCCTGCCGCTTGACCTTGCGAGTAATTTGCTGCCCGTCAGAACCAAATTTAATTTTGGCTTACTTACGCATATTCATATTCATGCAGGCGCTCAAAAGCGATATTCAGATAAAGTTGTCAC
>JANODZ010000168.1:0-11556 GCA_031412935.1 Anaerolineales bacterium | reverse complement strand
GTCATGCCCACCCGGTTCTGGACGCCTAAAAAGTGATGCACGCGCGGACGGCGCAAATCGCAATCCAGGAGCATGACCCGCTTGCCGCCCTGAGCGAAGATGGCCGCCAGATTCGTGGCAACCGTTGTTTTTCCATCCCCGGCTTCCGCGCCGGTCACGAGAATAATTTTTAATGGTTTATCAACCGATGCAAATTCAAGATTGGTTCTTAGGGAACGGAAGGCTTCCGCCACCGGCGAGCGCGGCTGTTTTGATACAAGAACATTCGCCTCACCCGTATCCTTTGACTCGATTTCGGCAATATACCCGATCAACGGCACGCCGATTAAACGGTCTACATCTTCCGGAACCTTTACCGTGTCATCCAAATATTCGATCACGAAAATAACTCCCACGGCAAGCATCAAACCGATCACGCCAGCCAGCAAGGCATTTGTTAATGGTTTTGGCCTGACCGGGGAAGCGGGCACCAGCGCGGCTTGAATTTGGTTTATGCTTTGGGAATTCTGCAGGCGCGAAAGACGGATAGACTCGCGCGTATTGATCAGGTTGAGATAGATCTGCTGATATAAAACCAATGTAGATTGCAGACGGGTTGTAGCGGCATCATTATTTTGTGTAGTCCCTGAAGAACCCACAACCACCAGATCTGTATAAATTTTTTGGTACAGATCCAACAAAGGCTGTATTTGATCCAGCCGCGACTGTAACTCAGTTATCTTGGATTTTCGTTCCTCGTTAATGGCCGGGGTTAATAACGCAATATCTTTTTTCAGTTGTACGACTTCAGTTCGCAAAGGCACCATCTGGGCTTCCACTTGCGCCAGCTGTTCGGCCAGGGTGATGCTCGATTGATTATCCAAATTCGATTGGTAAGCGGCAATCTGTTCCTCTACCTGGTTTATCTGAATTTGTAGATTTGCATCCGAGGCTTTATAGCGGCTTGATTCTATTTCTTCATTTTGCATGATCAAGGCTTCCACCACGGCATTGCCGATATCCGCCGCGTGCTGAGGATCGGGATCTTCAACGGTGATTCCAAGAATTCGGGTCTCACCCACCTGCGCCGCCCTCACCTGGGATGAAGAAACTTGATACCCAAGCGCTTGCGATGCTTTTTCAAATATGCTGGAGGACTTGAGCAATTCAATAAAGGTCTGCATCAACACTTGTTCATTAACATAGTAAATTTCAGCGCCGCTCACCAGCGAACCGCCGCTGGCGGCCTGCATCGAAGCGCGCGAGACGATCACGCGCGTGCTGGCCTGATAGATCGGAGTCTGCAGTTTGGCAACGACATAACCGATGTCAAGACCCAGTATCAGGCCGGAAAGCAACAACCAGGCCCAGCGACGTGCAATAGACAAATAAATTGTTAAATCCATAAAAAAAATCTCCAGCTATTTATAAACCTGATCGTACTGTGCTCATCCGTAGATGCAGCGGTCTCGCAAAGAATAATTGCTTGTTTTATTCAGTATCCAATAAAGATTATTCTCGCCTGTCTTTAAGATTACATTCCTTTCAAAACCTGGCCAGCCGCGCGCGCCACCCACATCACCTGCTCATCCTGCATTGTGCCATACAAAGGTAGAGTGACCTGGCGGGAGGCAATCTCTTCTGTTAGAGGCAATGGACTGCCCCTTGATAACCAATCCTTCTCATATATTTGGAAGTGATGAACAGGCGGATAGTGAAAGCTGGTTTGTATACCCTCAGCTTTCATGCCTGCCATGAATTGAGCACGATCAGATCCGCGCGGTAATAAGACGGGAAGGATATGATAGCAGGATGTTCCGCGCACATCAGAATATGGCATTTGAATTTCGGGTGTCAACTCAGACAACAACTCACGATACAACGCGCTAAGTTCTTCGCGCCTGCGGTTAGACTCTGGCAATTTGCCCAACTGAACCCGCCCCAAGGCTGAACGCAATTCATCAATGCGATAATTATAACCGAGGTCAACGACATCATAAGTGGCGGCGTGACCCTTGTGGCGGTCCCAGCTCAGGGAGGTCATGCCATGCGAGCGTAATATTTTCAGACGCTCGGCGAGCGCATCATCCTCGGTTGCAAGCATACCACCCTCGCCAGTGGTCATGTTCTTGTTGGAGAAGAAACTATAACAGCCGATGGCGCCCCAGGTGCCAAGAGTTTTACCATCCAATTTTGAGCCAATGGCGTGCGCCGAGTCTTCGAGCACAATTAATTTGTGCCGGCGGGCAATCTCCATGATGGAAGGCATGTCACAGGCAAAACCCGCATAATGAACGACAAGGATGGCTCGCGTTTTCGGAGTGACGCAGGCTTCGATGGCTGCCGCGGAAATATTCAAGTAATCAAGACTCTCTACATCCGCAAAGACCGGTATCGCCCCGGTATAACGCACGGCATTTGCGGTGGCAACAAACGTAAGCGAAGGGATTATTACTTCATCGCCCGGCCCTATCCCAACTGCAAGGCAAGCCAGATGGAGCGCCGCGGTTGCATTCGTGACGGCAAGTGTATGTTTGGCTCCAATAAATTCTGCGAACTCCTTTTCAAATTGTTTTGTCACCTCGCCCATGCTCAGCCAGCGGCTGTGCAAAACCTCGAGCAGAGCGGCATCCTCCTCAGGACCAAAATTAAGATCTGCCAACGGTACGCGCCACTCCATATTAATCCTCCGGAAGAAATTGAGCTTTCATTTTACCGAAATCATCTGCAGCTTGTTGATAATCGTCTGGGCGGCCAAGGTCCATCCAATAACCGTCAAAAGGGTAAGCGACTACTTTCTCACCCGCCTCGATCAACTTTAAAACCAGGTTGGGAAAATCCAAATATTGATCGGGTGGAATAAATTCAAGCACGCGCGGCTCAAAAATATAAATACCCATACTGACTGTGTAATCTAGGGTGGGTTTTTCTATATAACCTGTGATCGTATGATCGGGATTGGATTGAACGACTCCCAGATCGATGCGGACGTGACGTTGGTGAACTGCGATCGTAGCGATGCCGCCTTCTTTTTGGTGGAAATTAAGCAGGTCCTTCAAATTCAAGGTGGTCAGCACATCACCATTGGTCACAATAAAAGTAGCCTCTAAATTTTTAATCTGCGCCAGCGGCCCGGCCGTCCCCAAAGGCTCGTTCTCAAAACTATAATGAATATTCATATTCCATTGTTCGCCATATCCAAAATATGCGCGCAACAAACTGCCAAGATGCCCAACAGTCAAGATTACCTCAGTGACCCCGGCGCGTTTCATTTGCAACAACATTACTTCCAGAATCGGCATATCTCCGATCGGCATGAGCGGCTTGGGTAGGATACTTGTGTAGGGTGCGAGGCGTGTGCCACGTCCGCCGGCCAGGACAACTGCTTTCAATTTTAAACTCCTATCAGATATTGAATGCAGGAAGGTTTGGTCGGGTTTGCTGAGTTACGATTATCAAAATTCCGGGTTTTGGCGGGTTGCAAACCCGCACTACAATCAATTTGATTAAACTTCATATTGTGCCGGCCGATAAAGATCTATGTGATCGCGCATCCAGGTGATGGTCTTGTCTAATCCCACGTCGAGACTGACTTGCGGCTCCCAACCCAGTTTGTCGCGCGCCAGACTGTTATCTGAAATGAGACGCAAGACCTCAGATTTTTCAGGACGTACTCTTTGAGGTTCGACCTTGAGCTTGACTTTATGACCCACTTTCAGAGCGATGCGCTGTGCGATATCGCCTATACGAAATTCAATTCCAGTCCCTAGATTGAATACGCCACCCTCCACCCCAACAGCTGATCCTGCTAAAAGAAATCCGTGCACCGTATCATCTATATAGGTAAAATCACGGGTCGTATCCAGGTTTCCCAAATGAATGGTTTCACTCACCAACGCTTGCATGATAATGGTCGGAATGACGGCTCTGGCCGATTGCCGCGGACCAAAAGTATTGAACGGGCGGACAGTAACGACCGGCAAATTATATGAGCAGTAAAAACTTTCAGCTAATTTATCCGCGCCGATCTTGCTGGCGGAGTATGGAGATTGACCCTGCAATGGATGCTCTTCATCAATTAGAGCGCGGCGGGCGGTGCCATAGACTTCACTAGATGAAGTATGCACGAGGCGCGCCGCTCCCAATTCACGGCAGGCCATGAGCAGATTAAGTGTACCCATAAAATTAACCTCCGCGACCTCAGCCGGATGGTGGTATGAATATGGGATCGAAATTAAAGCTCCGAGATGATAGACCAGCTCACAGCCGTGGACCGCATCATAAATTGCACTTCTATCACGCAAGTCGCCGGAAATTACTTCCAATTTTTCAGAAAGTTCGGCTGGCAATAGATTTAAATAACCGGGATCTCCACGTGAGGTATAACGCACAAAGGCGCGCACATGCGCGCCTTTGGATAACAGGGCTTCGACCAGATGACTGCCGATAAATCCGCCGGCGCCGCTGACCAACACTGTTTTATTTTTCCAGAATCCATCCATTATTGTTCAACAACAGAGTTCAGCTGATCTTCGTTCTTCCCATTATTGGTCAGCCAGAACTGAAGGGCGCGCATCATATCCGAGATTAATAAGATACGCACATTGAGATTAATAGTGGATTCCATGACCCGTGTATAATCCTCCCAGTTTAAGCCGGGCACTGCAAAGATGACCAATCCGACATCATGTTTTTCCACGAGCATCGCAAGGTCGGCAGACGTGCCGATGACCCATGAGCCGTCGTAGCGCAAACCCTGCTTGAGCGGGTCGTCATCAACAATTCCAATAATTGTAAACGCGCGCAGGAACAAATCGCGCTGAAGAAGCCAGGTTGCAAATTGAGCTTCTTCACCGGAACCTAATATGAGAACGCGTTCTCCGACTGAGAATGAATTGCGGCGCGAGAGCCACATCCCTGCCAAACCAGTAAACAAACGCCAGCGATAGCGCGCCGCGACGATTCCAATCAGCACGAGCAGCCCCATGGTGAAAATTAATTCCGAGGGCAATGGGGGAAGAAGATATAATTTTTGAGCTGCCACCTGGCAGACAGAAACAATGACCGTGACCGCGGCCGTGGAAAATATTATGCCAAACATATCTTCCGGCACAGCGCGCGACCAGACCACGCGGTTGAGACCCATCGCTGTATTTACAAGCCCAAATGAGGCGGCAAGCACAACTGCCAATACAATGGCTCTGCCCAACCCTAATTCCAAGGGGCCGGCGCTTCTCCAAATTACACCCACGAATGCAATGCCCAGCAAAGCCACCGAGAAATCTATTACCAGCCAGGATATATTAAATCGGACAAAGCGCGAGATCGGTCCCCCAAATAGATTCCCCTCCGGAATGCGAGTCGAGGTCAGCTGCGGCAGTAATACGGCCAGAGTCCAAAAGATAACATCGAGATCGCTCAAGAATGCATGATGGCGGACGTAAATGCGGTCGAGGCGCATCTTATCCGGCAGGATCTGCTGGTAATAGGTGTTCATAAAATCTTTCCCCGTCAGCAATCGCTCTTCGTCCTGATAGACAACACTGGCAGGGCTGGTAATGCCTGGGCGCATGGACAGGATCTCGCGGCGCGCATCGGCGTCCCATTTTTTGGCGATCTCAACATCTTCAGGGCGGGGACCTACAAAGCTCATGTCACCCAGCAACACATTCCACAACTGCGGCAGCTCGTTAACCTTTGTATCGCGCAGCCAATGGCCGAAGGGTGTAATACGCACATCGCCGGCGGCAGTCACTGCCGGGCCTTTATAACTGGCTGGAACTTCATACATCGTGCGGATTTTCCAGATTCGGAAGGGCTTCTCGTGCTTACCCATGCGCCAGCCGCCGTAAAATACCGGGCCCGGTGATTCTCGTTTAACCAGGATGCCAATCACGGTCAAAAACGGGGAGAGCAAAATGATCCCAAGCAGGGCTGCAAAAATATCAAAGGTCCGTTTGATCATGCCGCTTATAGTAATTATATATTTCCGTGTTGTGGTTTCAATCGGCGCCAAAGAAGTAATTTGAAGGGGTTGCGATATCCGTTCCATATTACATGCAAGGGTAGCACAATTTGAGTATATGGTAATTACAATTTGCTTTCTGTTTTCGGGGTGATCAAAACCAGATAATGGGAGTTAAAAATCCGCAAACTTTCAAGAAACAAGGCAAATCCCCATGAAATTGGCGTCAGACGACGCGTGATAGGCGGAGCCAGGGTAATCTTGTGGAATTCAAAATTGCAATTAGGGAACAACCTGCGGATTTCAGCCGGGCGGATTCCGCGTGTTTGCGGATTTGTGGGGTTGAGCCAGAAGTCATACCAGATGATCATGCCTTCTGATTTGAGAACCCGCAGCATCTCGGCGCAGATTTTTTGCCTGAGTTCAGAATCGAGAATGGAGGATATTGCAGTGAACTGCAAGACCAGATCAAAGGATCGGGATGGGACTGGCAAGGCTTGACCGTCAGCGTTGGCGAAGCATGATCCCGGAAGAACCTGATGCGCCTGAAGCAGGCGGTCATAAAGCAAATCCACTCCATGTAGTTTTTCAGGGAGCGCACCGAAGCCTAAATATTCAGTTAATACTCCACCGCCGCCGCAGCCCATCTCTAAAATCGAAAGCCCTTCAAGATCCGCGAATCCGTATTTCTTTAGCGCCGTTAAAATCGTCCGCTGGCGTTGATGAATCGTAAATAGATTTGCAAGGTTGAACCAGGAATAGACATCACTGGCGGCGAGACGGCGTTTGCGGTCTTCATATTCATTCCGCAAACGGAAAATATCATCTGATTGATTCACTTGACCACTGAGGCACTTTGCCGGTTTTATCACCCCAGCGATTCCAGAAATTCACAAGTCCGGCTAGAAAACCCAGTCCATAACTCAGATGTAAAATGGAAAATATGAAAGGTAATAAAACCAAATATTTCCATCCGCGTTTCGAAGCGATATAAAAGGAAGCGATAAAGTTGGCGATCATATATAGTGAAGGAATGATGGGAGATAGAGGACGGAGAACAGGAGACATGGCTAAAAAAGCAGAGCCGAGCAGAGCCAGCACAAAGGCAGGCGGCACGAATTGACGTGGACTCATTTGGAGCGGATGTTTTTGCAGGACGCGACCTTTATAAAACCCATATTGAAAATACTGGCGCCACAGACCTTTCAAAGAAGTACGGCTAAAATAAGTTGAGCGTATATCCTCCGCCAGCAGGATTCTGCCACCTAATTCACGGATGCGATAGTTATATTCATCATCCTGGTTTCGAACCAGCTCTTCATCATACAAACCAGCCCGTTCGATAATTTTCCGGGTATAGGCCGGGAACGGAACCGTATCAGCAAGTAAGCTCTTGCCAGATATTGTACGAAAAGCTGAATTTCCCACTCCAAAGGGTGAACTCATGCCAGTGGCTATTGCCTGTCCCATCGAAGTTTCACCAATTGATTCCATCGAGCCGCCTACACCATCCACGCCCTCGTATTGAATATGCTCGACACATTTGCGAACATAATCCGCTGCGATGATGCAATGCCCATCCACACGAATGATGATATCGCCCTTTGCCTGGCGCAAGGCAATATTCATACCTGACGGAACGATCTTTCCAGGATTCTCCAATATGCGAATATTCAGTTGCGGGAAACTGTCTGAGAAATTACTGATAATGGAGCGGGTATTGTCCGTCGACATACCGTCTACTATCAAGACTTCGATATTTTTTACGGGATAATCCTGAGCAAAAATAGAATTCAAGACTTTTTCTATAAACGCTGATTCGTTACGGATGGGAAGAATGATGGAAATAAATGGTTCATTCATCTTAATTTTTCAAATTCGAAATGACGGACTGAAATTTTCCCGCTTTCGTTCTCGGAATATCCACAACCGGCTCCACAATAACATTGACCTGTTTACCTAATCGCTGCTGCACCCGATGAACAATTTCTTGAATATCTTTCTCTCCAAAATCTCCTGTGGGAACAATTTTAACACGAATAAAATCCAGGGATTCTTGAATAATTTGACCTTCGCGCACATGAGTCTGATTGACAAAGACGCCATGGAATCTCACCATCTGACGGCCATCCGCTCCAACTACGACATCTTCAATTCTTCCGAGAACTTCTTTAATCACCGGCATTTGACGTCCACAAGGGCATGCTTCCCCATCCCACATGGCCATATCTCCAAGTCGAAAGCGGACCAAAGGCTGATAGGTACGCATCAAACTGGTAGCCACCACTTCACCGGCTTGATTGGGCAAACACGGGCTCCCATCAGGCCTCAAAATTTCAACCACAGCGACATCCGGGCTCAGATGCAACCGGCCCTGTTCACATTCACTGGCAAATAAAACATTTTCCACGGTACTGTATTCTTCATACACCTTGCACTGAAAAGCCTTCTCCATTACAAGGCGCATTTCCGGCGTTACTTTCTCGCTGGTGGTGATAATGGCTTGAATGCCGGCCGGGACTTCAAGTCCTTGATCGAGGATAAATTTTGCCAGCAGGTAATAGGAAACCGCATACCCGGTCAACCAGCGTACTTGATGTTTCCTGATAGCGCTTAAATAAAATACGGCAGTATCAGGACGCAAATGAAATGGGGATAAATAGACCTGTTTTTCAGCGGCATTGAAACGATAGAATGGACCTTTGCTATCGGGGTCTGGTTCGACCATCCGCCCCGAAAAAGTGGCGCGGGCTTCAGCAAATGAAACACCCGCCCAGCGCGCCGAACGCACTTCGCGCAACGCCATAGACTCCCGCAATTCTGGGATGGTGTAATAACAAGGGATGGGCGTTCCCGTTGATCCGCTGGTAAAAAAAACTTGCGGACGCGAAGGATGCATATCTTCGCGCAGAAAAGCATTTGGGTTGGCGCGGATTGGGTCTTTTTCAAGCAATGGAAGCAGATTTAAGTCACCCTTCAACGCCTTATGTTTTTGCGTTTCCGTCCAATGGTCACGATAATAAGGGACATGCTTCACGTAAATAGGTAACAAGTTCTTTAGTTGTTCAGCCTGCCACGCCAGCCATTGTTGTTTTGAAAACCGTTCGCGTTCCTGATATTGTTGAATGAAACTGGCATAGCCATTTCCAAAACGAAGCTGGCGCCAATAGAAGCCATAGGAAGTTACAACGGCGTGCTGAGCCATGACAGGTAGTCTTGCGTAAAGAGAATCAATTGAGCTCATAATTTTAAGACAGCCTGCCTTCCTGCTGATTGACAACATCAGAAAACAGCGCTTCCCATTGCGGCAAAATAACTGACCAGTCAAACCGTTCCGCTTTACGATGGGCATTCAAGGAGAGCCTTTCGCTCAACCCCGGTTCAATCAGTATCCGTTGTATTGCAACTGCCATTGCTTCAGGATCATTAGGTGGAACCAGCAGGGAATCTTCATCATCACCCAATAAATAAGATATACCGCCGACATTGGTACTAACCACGCACAACCCACAAGCCATTGCCTCAAGGACGCTGACAGGGGTATTGTCTATATTCGTTGTGTTGATAAAAATGTCGGCACGTTCCAAGTTTGCAGGAACTTCGCTCTTGGAAATACCAGGCACGATTTGGACAAGCGTCTCCAAACCAAGTTTTTCTATGACAGACTGCGTTTCTTCCAGCGAGCCATCCATCTTATCTGGCCCGATCATTGTTAGTGTGATTTCAGGATAAGATTTACGCAGGCTAGCAATCACCAAAGGTGCCATCTGTGGATTGTAAATGTTATGGAAGGCGCGCAACCACACTAAATGCGGACTGGACTTTGAACGCAAACAAAAAGGATAATTTTTTATCTCTAAAGGATTTGGGATCAAGACAATATCTTTCCGATAGAAGCGCATTTCTTCCAGCAAATAACGCGAGGGGGAAGTGACTGTATCAGCACGATTAAGCAATCTTCTTACCCGTCCCGGCCAACGGCGGGCAAAAGCTGGAAGGTTTCCGCCGTGCAGAGTCAGAATATACGGTTTACGTAATACCACTAGCAGCTTGCATACCATCTCAGCCCAAAAGAAGGCAGCGCCGCTGTACGCTTCTACATAAGCGATTTGATACCTTTTCCGCTGAAAAAAGACCGTTGAAAGCATGTCCAGCAAGCGCAATAGACGAGAACGTATTTCAGAAGTAGTCACGAGCGAATATCCTTTGCCTTCCAAACTTAGGGCTAATTCTTCCGCCATCGTGCGATTTCCATATTTAGAAGAGAGAAAATTTCCTACAAACAAGATGCCAGGTCTCAAGGTATTTTTTCCGGATATTTTTCAGGTTTCGATTCGGATTCCCAGCTGACCAATGCCAGGCCGAACAAAAATGAAATCGCAACCACTCGCATTGCTGCATGGGACATTTCCACCAGCGGCCAAGCCAATAAAGCGGCAACCCAGATTTGCCCCTCAGCACTGGGAGCGCGAAAATAGGTTCGCGCAGCCATCCAGAACAAGACAAGCAGAGACAAAAGCCCGGCCGAGCCATGTTCAGCAAGAAGGCGGGTATATTCGGTATGCGTCGCGATTCCAAGACCGAAGCCGCGCTCTGTCTTTGAAATACCAGGTCCAACGCCGAGCACGGGATTTGCATACCAAATATCAATGTCGGCCTTGGCGATTTCTGCCCGTGCAGTGGTATTCAAATCACTAAAGCGCTGCCCGATCATTCCGCCGGTAAATGCATTCAGACGCGGGAAAATAATATAACCGCCAACCAGTCCGATGATCAGCACCGTAAAAATTGTCGCGATGCGCCTGCGGGTGTCGTGCAAATTATGCGCCAAAGCCAGGATCGCCATAATTACCGCGTTATACAAGCCGCCGCGTGAAAAGGTGAGCGCGCTCAGAGTGAGAAAACCAAGCGTAAGAAAAATTGTTAACCAGCGTGAAGCATGACCTTTGCCTGTTAAAAAGAGAAGAAAGGACAGACCGCCGCCCAATCCAAGAATGGCTGAAATCTGATTTGGACCAAAACCGCCGCTGGTGGCAAAATTCGATTCGTTGGTGAAGATAATTTGATCAGCGGAAAGGATCCCGGCCACGGTCAGGGTGGCAATTCCCAAAATAGAAAGTATCACCCACCAGGCCATCTTCCGCATGGCATTCTGATCGAGGGTTATTTGTGAAAAATATAATGCGCAGACCATCAACGCCAGGGGTCCGGATAAGTTGAAACTGATCGCATCACGCGCGGCGCTGGAGGTCCCTAATCGCGATAGCACAAGGGGAATGGATATACATAGCAATCCGAAATATAAAACAGGCAGACCCGACCTTTGCCAGGGCTTTATTCGGAAGCAAGCAATTCCTAAAATAAGGATGGATAAATATTTTCCCGCCTCCCAATAGATCTGAGCATTTGTCATGCGCCAAAGAACCTCTGCGCCAGCGATATATGCCGCAGCGTACCCAACTTTACGAGTATCTCTGCTGAAAAGCGCAAATGAAAGCCCAAGGGCTGCGGTGAACAGTGCATGAGTTGTAGAGAATATAGACGATGCGCGCATTGCCAATGCAAGGAATGGCTGCATCAGCACTAACGCAGCCATTCCAAAACCAGGGCTG
>JANODZ010000167.1:0-4546 GCA_031412935.1 Anaerolineales bacterium | reverse complement strand
CTTTCAATGTAGGCGATGATCTCAGAGACAGGCAATATAAAAGCATCATCTCCTTTAATACCAGTACTCTCCCGGATACTGCCATCGTCACTGCAGTGCAATTAAGCATCAAGAAACAAGGCGTTCTAGGCACCGATCCATTCACAACACATGGTGATTTATTGGTAGACCTGCGCGACAGCGCGTTCAGCAACAACTTTATTTTGCAGGCAGGAGACTTTTCAGCAGCAGCCAGCCCGGGTGCGAGTCAGGAATTAATTCCATACGCGCCTATCAATAATTGGTTTACGATCAATTTAAAAAGCGGCAACCTCGGCTTCATCAGCAAAGTTGGTGTAACGCAATTCAGACTGTTCTTTAGCCTGGATGACAACGATGACCTGGGAGCAGATTATCTCAAATTCTTTAGCGGCAATTCCACACTTGCTAACATGCCGCAGTTGATCGTGACTTATTACCTGCCGTAGTTTTCGAAATTCAAAATAAAAGACTTTGTGCTATAATCGCGCCACGATGTTCAACTATAATTACTTCGCCATTAATGATAATAATGACAACGACGATCCCTATATCGTTGGGCGAAGCCTTGCTGGTTGACAGATAACTAAAGTCAAATCAAATCGCCCGACGATCCCAAAGGGATGCGAAGGGCGATTTGTTTTATCTAAACACAAAACCCATTAACCACGAAGGACACAAAGTACACGAAGAAAAACTTTTGTGCTTTGCCCTAAACCTTTGTGACCTTCGTGTCCTTTGTGTTTAAAAAATTTGGAGGCGCACGATGTACAGAACTCATACTTGTGGAGAATTACGGGCCGGCCAGGCGGGGCAAACAATCACCCTCTCTGGCTGGGTACACCGCCGCCGCGATCATGGCGGGTTGGCATTTTTTGACTTACGTGACCGTGCGGGTATCGTACAGGTCACGATTAATCCAGATCTTCCAAGGGAAGTTCTCGATCTCGTTGCCAATGTCCGCATGGAATGGGTTTTGCAGATCGAGGGGGTAGTGCAATTACGCCCCGACGGCATGAAGAATCCGAAAATGGAGACCGGCGAGATTGAGATCATCGCACGCGAAGTAAAAGTTCTAAACCCCGCCAAGACTCTGCCGTTCATGGTCAGCGGTGATAATGACCTACCCGATGAAAATATCCGTCTTAAATATCGGTACCTTGACCTGCGCCGCGAACGCATGACACACAATATGGTACTGCGCCACAAAGTGGTCAAATTCATGCGCGACTATCTAGATGAAAAAGGTTTCATCGAAATCGAAACACCTATTCTGTTTAAAGCCACGCCCGAGGGAGCCCGTGACTATCTCGTCCCCTCACGCGTTTACCCCGGCCAACTTTACGCCCTCCCGCAATCTCCCCAGCAACTGAAACAGTTACTCATGGTCGCGGGCATGGACAAATATTTTCAAATCGCGCGCTGTTTCCGCGATGAAGACTCGCGCGGTGACCGTCAGCCTGAGTTCACACAACTTGATCTCGAAATGTCCTTTGTCCATCGCGATGATGTACTCGCGTTGGTCGAAGATCTATATACCAAATTGATTCCCACCGTCACACCGCACAAGAAATTGCTCTCCTCACCCTGGCCAAAATTTTCGCATCATGAAGTGCTCGAAAAATACGGATCGGATAAGCCTGACCTGCGCTTCGGGTTGGAATTATTCGAATTGAATGACATCTTTGCGAAAAGTGAATTCCGCGTCTTTCAATCTACGCTGGAAGCGGGTGGTGTGATCAAGTGCATAGTCGCCCCTACATCAGCAGACATGTCGCGCAAGGAAGTGGACGCGCTCACAGAAGTAGCGAAGACTTTCGGAGCGAAGGGAATGCCCACGTTGGCGCTCACAGCCGAGGGCGTAAAAGGCAGCGCGTCGAAATTCGTCACAGCTGAAGAAGTGGAATCACTCATATCCAAGACGGGCGCAAAAGAAGGTGACCTGATTGTCTTTGCAACTGACGAACGCAAAATAGTCAACAAAGTTTTGGGCGGACTTCGCTTATGGTTCCGCGATAAACTAGACCTTGCCGATAAAGACATGATGGCATTGGCGTGGATCGTAGACTTCCCATTCTTCGCGTGGAATGAAGAAAATAAGGCTTGGGAATCGGAACACCATCCGTTCACCATGCCAAAGCTGGAAGACCTTCCCAAGTTCGACACTGACCCTGGCGAGGTATTGTCCGACGCATACGATATGGTTTGTAATGGCTATGAGGCAGCGTCGGGTTCCATTCGTATTCATCGCCGCGACATCCAAATGAAGATGTTCCAAATGCTTGGGCTAAGCGATGAAGAGATTCAAACCAAGTTTGGGCACATGCTTGAAGCCTTTGAATACGGCGCCCCCCCACACGGCGGCATGGCGCCCGGCATTGACCGCCTCGTCATGCTCCTCGCCGACGAACCCAACATTCGCGAAGTGATCGCCTTCCCCAAGAATCAAGCCGGACGCGATGTAATGGCGGATGCGCCTTCCGCTGTGGAGCCGAAACAGTTGAAAGAATTACATATTAAGTTTGAATAATGTCATTGCGAGGGCGATGGTCTTCAGCCCGAAGCAATCTCCGTCATAATCTTGGAGATTGCTTCGTCGCGAAGAACAAGAGCGCTCCTCGCAATGACGGTGGAGTCGTTATGACAAACAAAATAGACACCAACACAGTAAAACACATCGCCCACCTCGTGCGGATTGGCATCTCGGAAGTGGAAGCCCAAAAATTCAGCGGACAATTTTCTTCGATCATCGACTACTTCAACATGCTCAATGAAGTGGATACCGAAAACATTCCGCCCGCATCAGATATTACGGACAATACAAATATCCTGCGGGAAGACACAGCCAAACCCTCCATGAACCGCGAAGAATTTCTCAAGAACGCCCCTCAATCCGAACGCGGATATGTCAAAGTGCCTACTGTTTTAGGCGAAGAATAGAGATTGGTAATTGGTAAATAGTAACTGGGCGATTTCTGCTCCAGTTAATTACCAATAAATTATCTCGACTCTTCACGCTCAATTACCAATCTCCAATTACTAATTACCTTCCGCCCATGCAGCTAACCAACTTAACCATCCGCGAAACTCACCAATTACTAATAACCAAAAAACTCTCCAGCGTCGAACTGACTCAGGCGACTCTTCAACGCGCCCACGAAATTGACCCGAAGATCAAAGCCTACGTCACCATCACCGATGATGTGGCGCTTGAGCAAGCAAAGAAAGCCGATGAACGCATTGCCAAAGGTGAAAACATCACTCCTCTCACAGGCATTCCATTCGCAGCGAAGGATTGCATCTCCACTCGCGGAGTCCGCACCACATGCTCCTCGAAAATTCTTGAAGATTATGTTCCTCAATACAACGCCACCGTCATCAATAAACTTGCAGATGCGGGCGCAGTATTAATGGGTAAGAACAACATGGATGAATTCGGCATGGGTTCATCGTGTGAAAATTCCGCCTTCTTCAACACAAACAATCCTTGGGATTTAGATCGCGTACCAGGCGGTTCAAGCGGAGGTTCCGCCGCAGCCATGTCCGCGGGGCTTTGTTCATTTTCGATCGGGGAAGACACAGGCGGATCAGTGCGCATGCCCGCGGGCTTTTGCAACGTCACCGGCATCAAACCAACTTATGGCCGCGTTTCCCGTTACGGTCTCATCTCTCTCGTCTCTTCATTCGATTGCATCGGCCCGTTGACTCGCGATGTTTATGATTGCGCGACCGTGCTTGAAACCATCGCAGGTCATGATGAACACGACAGCACAACTTTCAACTCGCCTGTTCCGCGATATACTCAAGAATTAAATAAATCCGTCAAAGGCATGACCATCGGTATTCCAAAAGAATATTTTGTGTCCGGCATGGAAGCAAGCGTTGAATCGTCGATTCAAGAAGCCATTCGCACGTATGAAAAGCTTGGCATGAAGATTCAAGAAGTCTCGTTACCCAACACTAAATACGCGCTCCCCGTTTATTACCTTTTGCTTTTCGCCGAAGCCAGTTCAAATCTTGCGCGCTTCGACGGCACGCGCTTCGGTCTCTCGGTTTCAGAAAATGCAAAAGATGTGATCGACATTTACCTGCAGACTCGTCAAAAGGGATTCGGCGATGAAGTCAAACGCAGGATTATGCTTGGGGCGTACGCCTTATCGGCTGGATATTATGACGCGTACTATCTCAAAGCTCAAAAAGTCCGCACGCTTCTTCGCCGTGACTTTGAAACTGCTCTTGCTTCCTGTGACATTCTCCTCGCCCCGACCTGCCCCACCACCGCGTTCAAACTCGGCGAGAAAACAAACGATCCGCTCGAAATGTATCTCTCTGATATTTATGTTGTCGCCACAAATCCAGCGGGCGTTCCTGCGCTAGCGCTCCCCTGCGGATTTTCAAAAGGCATGCCTGTCGGTATGCAGCTGATCGGCAAGCATCTGGATGAACAAACATTATTCCAGGTTGGTCACGCATATCAACAAGAAACCGATTGGCACAAACAACTCCCAAACCTTTGAGAGCGATTAGG
>JANODZ010000166.1:0-2875 GCA_031412935.1 Anaerolineales bacterium | reverse complement strand
GCATAGCCCTGCGTTTCCATGTCTCTTTGAATGGTTTGAAGATAGGCGCGAAAATTATAGGAAGTAGAATCCCTTTCGAGTGCAAAATCCAGGTCTTCAGAATAACGAGGCAGGGAGTACAAAAATCTCAAGGCTGTACCGCCATGAAATGCGAGTGCACTCATGGCGCCGGAACGCTGTAAACTTTGCAAGATCAAAGCTTGCAGATATTCACGCGCTACATTCCTTGCTTCCGGAGGCGAGGCGGCAGACTGAACCAGTGTGGCTAAATATTCCTTCATGTAAGATCCTCGTATTCCATCCTTTCTTGTTCGATCAATTTTTCAATTTGTTGCGCCACGCGCTGCCATTTGGGTTTCCCTGCGCGAACCGCAAACTCATGCAGGCGATTCTTGTCCAGCCGCTCCAGGTTTTGTAGGCGAAGTTCCCTCAGGTAATTTAAAGAATCTGAACCGGGAGTCAAATGCGCCAGGTCAAGCAGTGCCTTCTCGGGTGTTGCAATAAACGCCTGTTGTTCTTGCGAAACATCCAAAAGTTGATATCCAAAAAATAGTTGTGGAGCGATGTGGTGAAAATGAAATCCGTTCTCCCATTGGGTTGGGCGCAGCGTGGTCACACTCAAGGTGCGCGGTGTGTACTCAGGAATAAGCCCATAAAACGCAAGAGCAGATTGTGCGCTGACATAGGAACCAGGCACCAAAGCATTTGCGGTCAGAAATGGATGGGGAATTACATTTTGATAAGGAGGAACGAGCATGTATAAACTGCGGCGTAACTGACGAATTCGCCCGCTTCGCACCCAACGGGAAAGTTGCCGCCGCACATCATCGGAATCCACATCCCCTGAGAGCAGTAAACCTGTCTCAAAAAACGGTTGATCTCGAACGATAGACAATAGAGCATCGAATTTCATGCTTATATTATGCCATATATGGCAAATTATTGCAACAAAATCAGTATTTCATGTCTCATCGTTCTCATACCCCAACTCCCTCAACACTTCCCCGGTATGCTCCCCCATCAGCGGCGGAGGCAGGCGATATTCCACCGGTGTAGCGCTCATCTTTAACGGCGAGCCGATCAAAGGCAATTCCCCAATCGTGGGATGATTCATCTTTACCAGCATCTCACGTTCTTTCACAGTCGGCATGGAAAAGACCTGCTCAAAGTTTTGAATCGGTCCGCATGGGATTTGAGCCTGTTCCAAAACAGATAACCATTCACTCGCACTGCGAGTCACAAAAATGGATTTGAGCAAGGGAATCAATTCGTCACGATTTTCAACACGTCCAGAATTTTTCGTGAATCTCGGGTCACCCACCCATTCCGATTTACCAATTACTCTGCATAAGCCTTCAAACTGTTTATCATTCCCCACCGCGATCGCGAACCAATCGTCACTGGCTTGAAAACTTTGGTATGGCGCGATATTCGGGTGCGCGTTGCCATGTCGCTTTGGCAGGTTGCCAGAAATCAAATAATTACTGGCCACATTTGCCAGCCAGCCTAATTGAGAATCAAATAATGAAATATCGAGGTGCTGTCCGCGTCCGGTCAATGTGCGCGCTTGCAATGCGGCTAGGATCGCGATGATAGCATTTTGCCCTGCGAACAAATCCACAACGGCCACGCCTGTTTTCATGGGTTCGCCAACGGGTTCACCTGTAATGCTCATCAGTCCGCCCAAAGCCTGGATCATAAAATCGTAACCGGGCTTATCCTTCATCGAACCTGTTTGACCAAAGCCGGTAATCGAGCAATAGATCAACTTCGGATTCAATTCATGCAGGGTCTCAAAGTCCAGACCAAATTTCTTCAACCTACCCGGCCGAAAATTTTCAACCAACACATCGCTTTGCAACGCGAGCTCACGCAGGATCTTTTTACCCTCATCGGTTTTCAAGTTGATCACGATGTCGCGCTTATTTCTATTCACACATAAATAATACGCGCTCTCCCCGCCGGCAAACGGCGGACCCCAGCCGCGGGTCTCGTCACCTTCAGGCGGCTCCACTTTGATCACATCCGCACCCAGGTCACCGAGAACCATCGTACAATATGGGCCTGCGAGCACGCGGCTTAAGTCCAACACACGGATTCCTTGTAAGGCTTGCATAACTCTCCTATTTCCTATGAAACGTGACTTCTATTTTAGCAAACCAATCATGAACGCGGCAGGATCATTAGGATTCGCGCCAGATTCACGCGCTGGGATTCCTTTGGATTCATTCGGCGCCTTCATCACAAATCCGATCAGCTTGCGCCGACGCCTGCCCACGTCCCAACCGGCAGTGATCGAATTCCCCGGCGGATTCCTGCTTCATAGCGGTTTGCCAAATCCCGGCCTCGCGGCGGTGATCAAAAAACATGGCGCGCGCTGGAATCACTCCGACCTTCCTATTATCGTCCATTTAATGGCAGACCGTCCAGAAGAATCGATGCGCATGGTGCAAATGCTTGAAAGTATTGAGAATGTAATGGCTGTTGAGCTTGGCTTCGCTCCCCTGTTAGCCAATGATATTATTCTATTAACTTTGGAAATGTGTGTCGGCGAAATGCCATTGATATTTTCACTGCCCCCGCAACAAGTACTAACCATGGGTCCAGGATTAATTCAAGCAGGCGCAGCGGCGATCAGCATTTCAAGTCCGCGCGGAATATTGACGGATAAGCATGATGAACTCATTGCAGGCAGGCTCTTTGGCCAATCATTATTTCCGCGCTCATTAGACATCGTCCACTCGGCGGGGAGGATCGGCCTGCCCATCATCGGCGCCGGCGGTGTCTGGAGAGAGAAAGACGCGGCAGATATGCTGTCAGCGGGGGCGATGGCTGTCGAAACAGATGCCAGCTTATGGGTCCCGAAAGATGCGTA
>JANODZ010000165.1:0-6499 GCA_031412935.1 Anaerolineales bacterium | reverse complement strand
AACACGAATCATCACCATTAATCCGGTTACGATTGCCAAGGTGTCATTGTATTTGATTGGTGGAAGTGTTATCCTTTATTTTGGGTATATCTTACTTTTTGAAAAACTAGATAAAAGTGAAAAAGACAAGGTAAAAGTCATTGCGATGTTCTTCCTTGCCTCCTCCATGTTTTATTTCGGATATGAACAGCAAGGATCATCACTCACCTTATTTGCAGATCGCTATACCGACAGATTTATTGGAAATTTTGAGTTCCCTTCGGGCTGGTTTCAGGTTGTACCTGCGGGTGCAGTAATCATCTTTGTGCCGTTGTTTGCCTGGCTATGGATTTGGCTTGCAAAAAGAAATCTAAATCCTTCTACACCCATCAAACTTTCGTTAGGCCTGATATTTATGGGCTTAGGATATGCTGTGATGATGGGGGGCTCAATGATCATTGTGGCTGGGAACAAGGCACTTCCAACATGGCTTATATTCACTTATATCTTTCACACATTTGGTGAGATTTGTCTTTACCCAATTGGCTTAAGCGCAGTTTCAAAACTTTCCCCAAAAAGATTGGTTGGCCAGATGATGGGAATTTGGTTTATGTCCCTTGCCCTAGGCAATCTGGTTGCGGGGTTATTTTCAGGTGAATTTGATGATGCATCCATCACTGCTAATCCCCAATTATTGGTTGATCTCTTTCAAGGAGTAGTACTAGCAATGCTTATATCCGGAGTGGTTGTAATGTTATTCAATAAACCACTTAGAAAACTAATGAGTGATGTTCGCTAAAATTTAATTTCTAATTCTTAAACGTTAAATTGTCTATGGAAGCACTGGAAAAATTTAAGCCCTACATCTCAGCCGATAAAAATATTGCAGAGTTTACTATTAAGTCTGTCGTGTTTGGGTCGCTGTTCGGAATTCTCTTTGGATGCTCCACAGTTTACCTTGCCCTGAAAGCGGGGCTTACGGTTTCAGCATCTATTCCAATAGCGGTAATTGCCATTACTTTAGGTCGAAAGTTTCTAAAGACAACCATTCTTGAAAACAACATTATACAAACTACAGGCTCCGCTGGAGAATCTATTGCTGCAGGTGTAGTATTTACGTTACCAGGGTTTCTATTTCTATCGCCTGGTGATAATGGGGTTAGTGTAGGTGAAAGTTATTTCGATTACCTCACCATTCTGATACTTGCGGCATTCGGAGGAATGCTGGGTACATTAATGATGATTCCACTTCGCAGATCATTGATAGTGAAAGAGCATGGCACATTGCCTTATCCGGAAGGGACTGCCTGTGCATCGGTTTTGCAGGCAGGGGAGAAGGGTGGAGTGTTTGCTGCCACAGCCTTTATGGGAATGGGTGTTGCTTTGGGCTATGCAATCCTTCAAAAAGTATTTCATGTCATTGCCGAAACACCAGCCTATGTTACAAGTCAGTTCAATAAGTTCTGGCCTTCAGCTACAACCAATGGAGAGATTACTCCGGAGTATTTAGGTGTTGGGTATATCATCGGGCCAAAAATTGGAGGAGTTTTAGTAGCAGGGTCTGTATTAGCTTGGTGGGCAATCATTCCATTATTATCTACGTTGGTGCCATTTGATGCGGTTGCTAACCAGCTCGTAACGCTTGGCTATCTTGCAGACATCAATACGGCCGGAGGCAAAGGAGGTTGGGATCCTGTTTCTAAAACTTTTGCAAACCCGTCAAGTGCACTTTACTTCGCTTACATCCGCCAGATCGGTGCAGGTGCAGTAGCTGCTGGTGGATTCATTACCTTGATTAAAACTATTCCTACCATCATCGGTTCTTTCCGCGACAGTGTAGCTTCTTTAAAAGAAAAAAGTGAAGGTGGCATATTGCGCACCGAGCGTGATCTCTCATTTAAAGTGGTAATTTTTGGGAGCATTGCATTGGTTGTATTAATGACTGTTCTTCCAGGAATTCCCGGAGATGGTATTCTTCAAAAAGCATTAATAGGCATCCTCATCATTATCTTCGGTTTCTTCTTTGTAACAGTAGCCAGTAGAATTGTAGGCCTGGTTGGATCAAGCAATAGCCCTATCTCAGGAATGACTATCGCTACCTTAATGGGCACTTGCCTTATTTTCACTGCTGTGGGATGGAGCGGGAAACTCTATGAACCATTAGCATTAGTAGTGGGTGGAATGATTTGTATTGCTGCTGCCAATGCAGGCGGAACTTCTCAAGACCTAAAAACAGGATACATCATTGGCGCCACACCAAAGTATCAACAGCTAGCTTTATTTATTGGAGCCATCGTTTCTTCAATTGCTATTGGTGTTGTGGTGAAAGTACTGGATACTCCAACGGTGGACATGGCCGCCCAGGGAATTGTTCATGGTATTGGCAGTGAGCGTTATCCTGCTCCACAGGCTACTTTGATGGCAACTTTAGCAAAAGGCATTTTATCTTTTAATCTTGATTGGCAGTTCGTAATTGTTGGCGTTTTCATTGCTGTTATGATCGAACTCTGTGGTATTAAAGCATTGGCTTTTGCGATAGGCTTATATTTACCATTATCTACCACGCTTCCAATTTTTATTGGCGGTGCTGTAAAAGGATTGATAGATTGGAAAGCAGAGAAAAGGGGTGCGGTAAAAGCTGACGATGATTTGGGCAAAGGAAGTTTGTTTGCAACAGGCTTGATTGCTGGGGGAGCATTGGCCGGGGTTATAGTAGCACTCCTTTCTGTCAATGATAATGTATTCAACAACTTAAAACTAATTAGTGCGGAACATGGATTGACAAACCTCCTTGGGGCAAATGGTTACGCTATTCTAGGAGTACTTTTCTTTGCTGCAATGGCAACTATGTTGTATCGAATAGGCAATAGGAAATCTGATTAATTAGAAAAGGCCAGTGAGCACTGGCCTTAAATTGTAAAGAGTAATTTCTATTGGTTTTTTTCTGCCCCGATGTCAATAATCTGTTTCAACTCTTTTAAGGCTTTGGTTTCTGATTCGTGAACCTTTCCATCGGCATTACGACCGATGTCCTGATTGAGCAGAATCGGTCGCGATTTCCGCCCGCACGCGCATCGCTGACCAGCGCGCAGTCGTCGCCATCGCGCCCGGCAGTTTTATTGGCCAACACGTTGACCAGTGACGGCAAGCTCAAACTGGCGCCTCATTCCGGCATGTCACAGCTCAATGGCATACTCGTTGATGTGAGCGCAATCGCGCAATGTCAGTTAGTTGCCGTCGTGCACAATCATTACTTTCGGGAGAGAAAAATATGCACATCGATTTCAGTAACAAAGTCTACCTGGTCACCGGCGGTGTATCCGGCATCGGGGCGGCAGTGGTGCGCTACCTCGCCACGCATGGCGGCAGCGCGGTCATTGCTGACATCAACGACGCAGCGGGTGCGGCGCTGGTAGCAGAGTTTCCCGCACAGTTGCGCTACTTGCACACCGACGTGACGCAGCTGGCGCAACTGGAGGCTGCCTGCGCGCTTGCTGCGCAAACCTTCGGAGGACTCGACGGCGCCGTCAACAGTGCCGGCATCGGCAGCCTTGGCAACGTGGCGGATATGCCGTTGGACGAATGGCACAAGGTGATCAACATCGACCTGACCGGTGTCTTTTACAGCTGCCGTGCCGCGATTCCCCTGCTGCGCAAACGCGGTGGCGGCAGTATCGTCAACATCGCATCACTCAGTGGCATGCGCGCAGATTATGGATTTGCAGCCTACAACGCGGCCAAGGCCGGCGTGATCAACCTCACTCGCACAATCGGATTGGATCACGCCCATGAAAATATTCGCGCGACGGCCGTGTGCCCCGGATACATCGCGACGCCACTGACCGCCGGTGCCGGCGCAATCGCAGCGGTGCACAATGACTGGCTGGGACGTATACCGTTGCGGCGTGCGGGCACCGCCGAGGAGGTCGCGCAACTGGTTGTGTTCCTGTTATCCGACGCGGCCAGTTACATCACGGGCACGGAAATCGTGATTGATGGCGGGCTGGGCAGCAGCAACAACCAGCCCAACTTGCCCGGAATTTTTGCGGCGATGTGAAAAAGGTGTCAGAGCCGAATGGCACTGATCCCTTATTCCAGAGTGGGCAAGGGGAGCACGTCAGTCCAAGAACGCTCTGCAGCAATCCGTCCAGACCGCAAACCGAATTGCAGATGGTCAGAAGCTGCTACACTGCTGGCAAAGAATCGCAGCGAGAACAGGATGAAGATAAGGAGCTTCCTGGCGCAATTGCAGCAACGGCGTATTACTCGCGTTGCCGCGATATATGCCGCAGCCGCCTGGGTGCTCATGCAGGTGGCCGATCTGACGTTCCCGATCATTGGACTGAGTGAGAGCGCGATTACCCTGGTGTTGGTTCTCGTGCTCACGGGTTTGCTGCCGACGCTCGCTGTGAGGTGGCTGTTCAGCATCACTCCGGAGGGCATAGAACAAACATCGGCAGCGGCTATCAGTGGCGAGATCGAATGGTTTCGACTGACGCCCATGAGGGCAGTGGCGATTGCGGCAACATTACTGCTGTTGTTGCTGGTCACCTATCTCTACCTGCAGCACCTGAGTGAAAATCAACTCAGCCTGTTCAACGAGGAATCCACCCACCTGGTAACAACACCAGAGCCTTCTGGCGGACGCACCAAGATTGCAGGCAATGGGCGACCAAGCATCGCCGTATTGCCGTTCCTGAACATGAGTGACGTCGCCAATATGGGCCACTTCGGCGATGGACTGGCAGAAGAAATCCTGAATCTACTCTCCAAGATCGATGAGTTGAACGTCGCGGCTCGAACATCATCTTTCTATTTCAAGGACAGGGATTTTGATATCCCTACTATTGCCGAACATTTGGGTGTCCGCTATGTACTCGAAGGTAGTGTGCGACAGTCGGGAAATCAGATCCGTGTCACAGCCCAGTTGATTGATGCCAGCAATGGTTACCATCTGTGGTCGGAAACCTACGACCGCGATCCAACCAATGTTTTCACGGTGCAGGATGAAATCGGTAAGGAAGTCGTGAAGAGCCTCAAGCTGATCATCTCACCCAACTCCCGAGGATTACTTGAGCGTGGATTGAACGTGGATCCGGGCGCTTACGAATTTTATCTGCGTGGCAGGGACTACCTGCGCCAACCACGCGACACCCAGACCCTGCAAAACGCCGAGGAAATGTTCACCAAGGCGGTGGCGATATCGCCGGACTATTCCGACGCATTCGCCGGATTGTGTGACACGCTGCTGCAGCAGTACTCCGCAGATCATGGTAAGGCTCGTTTCACCGCGGCGGAGCAGGCATGCCAGCGCGCACTGATACTGGATAACAGTTCTTTCGCCGTTTACATCGCACTGGGAAATCTCTATCGCGTCTCGGGGCAGTTCGCGTTGGCGGAGCGAGAGTTCAATCGCGCGCTCTCAGCAAAATCCACTGCGGTCGACGCCTATCTCGGGCTGGCTGAAACCTACAAGGCCGAGGACAAATACCCTCTCGCGGAACAAACGCTGACCCAGGCAATGGAGCTGGAGCCCAATAACTGGGAGGCTTCGATGGCGATGGGACGCTATCTGTTCGATGCTGGTCGGGTAGAAGAGTCGATAGACTATTTCGAGCGCATCAATGAGCTCATGCCAGAAAGTAATGCCGCCGCCAACAACCTCGGGTCGGCGTACTTCCTGTTGGGCCGGTTCGACGAAGCTGCAACAGCGTGGGAAAAGGCCCTCCGCGGTCAACCGATGGCGACGGTGTACGCAAATCTCGGCTCCAGTTACTTTTTTATGGGCCGTTACGACGAGGCTGCGCAGATGTACAAGAAAGCATTGGAGCTGGCGCCCGAGTCTTTCGAGAACTGGGGCAACCTGGCCGATGCATACCGGGCTTCCGCAGCGCAGTCAGGTGCAACCGGCGCAGGCGCGACCAGCGTAGGTGCAACCGGCGTAGGTGCGGACCGCGCGGAAGAGACTCACGCAGCCTACGAGAAAGCAATAGTGCTGGCCAGGCAGCACCTGGAAATAAACCCGTCGGATGCAGTGGCGATTGCAACTCTCGGCCATTACCTCGCGTCTATCGGCAAGCGAGAGGAAGCCATGGAGAATATCGATCTGGCCAGGCAATTGGCGCACAACGATATGATGGTCTACTATTTTTCAGCTACTGCCTTAAGTGCTCTCGGCGAACAGGAACAAGCTTTGGATGCTGTGCGTCTGGCTCTGTCGCTTGGGTACCCGCCACATATGGTGGATGCGGATGCAGGACTATCCAGCTTGAAGCAATTGCCCGAGTACAGCGTTGTCCTGGCTGCAGAGTCCCGGCAAACCACAAACCTGGCAGAGAAGGAGAACAACCCATGAAACAGGTTTTCAACGGAAGACTATTCGCTGGCGCGGTATTGGCTGGCGGGCTGGCTGCTCCGGTGTTCCCCGGTCAGGTGGCTGTTTTGCTCGGCCAGATTGCGGAAAAACTGGGTGCGGCAACTCAGCAGCACCTTGGGCAGGCGCAGTTGCGCATCCGTGCGC
>JANODZ010000164.1:0-3524 GCA_031412935.1 Anaerolineales bacterium | reverse complement strand
CGTAGAGTGTCCAGTACGCATCGAGCTTTTCGACGGCCCGTTTGTCCGCAGCCCAGAAGCGTTCGCGGCTGCGGCGGACGTACCAGTTTGAACCTGCAAATATAAAGCAGCGATTTCGGCGTTGTCTACAATAATTACATTTTCTTCATTGGTGTCATCTCCATTGGATGAATAATTTAATGAGCCTGTCACCACTATGCTATTGTCGATCACAATAATTTTATCGTGCAGAAAACTTCCATTTCCATCCTGCCGCACAGGTATGGCCGCACACCAAAATGTTTTCAACTCAGAACGCGTACCGCCGCTGCCGAACGTTTCAAATACACCTTTTACGTCCACGCCGGTTTTGGCACGCTCAATCATCGCCTGCGCCAGCGGATAGTCTGTGAAGCTAAAAGCTAAAAACCGAACACTTTGCTTTGCATCATTCACCAACGCAATGAGATTGCTGACAGCATGATCTTCCGCTGAAAATAAAACCTGCAGGGGTGTGCCATCCAAAATTGCCCACTGGTTATTTAAAGTAGAAGGCGCGCGCGGGCCAAATTGCCCACTCCACAATTCCTGGAATTCGCGCTCAAAAATAAAGGCGACTTCAGGTGAACGAAGAATCAGAACGTTATTATTTTGCTTGTATATCCCGTTGACGGTGATATTGGTAGACCCTGTCCACGTGATTTGTTGATCAAAGATCCAAAATTTGTTATGCATTAAAGCAGTCCGCCCCGCATCATCCCTGACCTCGATGCCTGCTCCCGTTAAAAGAGAGAATTGTCCACGCCCAGGCTGGATGTCGTACTGCAACCCATTTTCGTCGTCGGTCACCCATTTCACATCCACACCGCGATTCCTGGCTGCGATGAGCGCATTCGCCACCTGTGTAAGATTAAATTCAAACGATGCGATATGAATACTGACTTGCGCATTATCAATTAATTCGATCAACTTCTGTTCTATCGAACCGGCGATCAGATCGGGATTGTTTATTGTTAACGGGTCAGTAAAATACACCTCCCACCATTTTGTTGGGACTATGGCAACGGGTGTTTCTGTTACAGGCTGCGGCACAGATTCGAAAGGTGTATCTGTAATCGGAGGAAGAATAAATGGCGTGTCTGTGAGCGGGATGATAAATGGTGGGGGGGTCTCGGATGCAAAAAATGGAATCTGCGTTACAGGCGTTATCACATAATCTACTGGCTCGCAGGATGCAACCCAAAATGGCACAAGAGAGAGTGAAAAAATAATATTTTTCTTATTCATAATTAGTGAAATGGCGCAAAGCAAAATTGCCGTGATTTATTGTCTGCCTAATTTTATTAGACTTTATCGGTGATAGTAAAAACAAATGTTTTATCCGCAGACACTTGCACCTGGTGCCGGTGCAGGCGTTACCTGAATTTACGCCGATTTGCCTTTTGAAAATTTCAAATCTGCATAATCTGCAAATCTGTGGATTATTTCCGATAATGGTAATTTTATTCCAATAAAGTGAAATCCTGCGGAGTACCTAAACTCATAATAGTCATGCCCTCGGTGATCCGTTTGACCAAACCTCCCAGTACCGCGCCCGTTCCCACTTCCACAAAGGTATTTATCCCGTTTGAAACCATATATTTAACGGATTCAGTCCAGCTCACGCGAGATTGCATTTGGGCGATTAGATCGGCGCGGGCGGCAGATTCATCGGTCAATGGCAGCGCGTGGACGTTTCCAATTACAGGCAGCTGCAAATTCGAGAAATTCGCCTGGCGTACTGCTTCGTTCCATTCCTCTTGAATGGAAGCCATCAGGGTTGAATGCGCCGCAATGGAGACTGCCAACGGCAAAGCACGTTTCGCGCCTGCAGTTTTTGCGCCGGCCATCGCGCGTTCTACGGCGGCTTTTGAACCTGAGATGACAACCTGGCCTGGGCAATTATCATTTGCCACCTGTACAATTTCAGCGGATGTGCTTGCTTCAAGACAAACTTTATCTACCACGGAAATATCCAGACCGAGAATCGCTGCCATGCCGCCCGATGCGAGTTCGCCGGCGCGCTTCATTAACTCGGCGCGCTTGCGGACGAGACGCAGTCCATCTTCAAAAGATAATGCTCCAGAGGCGGCCAGAGCCGACAACTCGCCAAGTGAATGCCCGGCCAGCGTAGCAGGATTCAGATTAGGGTAGATATGCGAGAAGGCGCGATAAGAGGCAAGCGAGTGGACAAATAAAGCAGGTTGTGTATTGACTGTGTCGTTGAGTTCATCCGCCGCGCCTTCTTTCATTAATTTGGAGAGCGAAAAGCCAAGAATGGAATCTGCTTCTTCAAAGGTTTGTTTTGCGACAGGGAATTGATCCGCCAGATCTTTGCCCATGCCAACAGATTGCGACCCCTGACCTGGAAAAATAAATGCAGTGTTTGTTAAATTGAGTTTCATAAGACCTCCATCAATCTATTAAAACACAAACGGGTCGTGATAGTCACGACCCGTTTTATCGGCGCGATGTAAAATCGCCCTATTCGCTGGCTTTCTTTTCTTTCTTGACCTGAATCACTTCGCGGCCATTGTAGAAACCGCAGCTCGAGCAAACAGTATGCGGCAGGCGCTTGGCTCCGCAATTAGAGCAGGCAACTGTGTTTATAGGTGACAAAGCGTCATGAGCGCGGCGACGGTCGCGGCGGCCTTTGGAATGCTTGCGTTTGGGATGTGGGGTCATGGGTTACGTTCTCCTTTTACATACATCAGACGGGCGCTAAGCCCGTCTGGGTGGTTTTGATTGAATGAAGCGGACGGATTATATCGGCAGGGGGCAGTGGCGTCAAGTGTATGGCGGGTATAATTATAATAAGTCATTATCCTTAAATCCATCCCTCGCCTTTTAGGTGAGATGGAAAAATATCGGAGACCTTTATGTATCAAACCAATATGTACGAAGGCGTGCTGGCAGAAACCATCACGATGGCCGGCGCGAATGGTGATCTGATCAACGCTTACTTTGCGCGTCCGCTTGGGCCCGGACCCTTTCCCGCCATTGTGCTGGCACATCACATGCCAGGCTGGGATCAATGGTACCGCGAAACCACGTTTAAGTTTGCACACCATGGCTATACTGCGATTTCACCTAATCTATATTTTCGCGCGGGGCATGGAACCCCGGAAGATGTCGCGGCAAAAGTCCGCGCTGACGGTGGAATATCGGACGATCAAGCTGTCGGTGATCTGATTGGAGCCATGCAATACTTGCGAGCTCTTCCTTATGTGAACGGCAAGGTTGGGATCTTCGGCACCTGTTCAGGCGGAAGACATGCCTATCTGACTGCCTGCCGCTCAAGCGGATTTGACGCTGTAATAGATTGTTGGGGCGGACGTGTGGTCATGCCGAAAGATCAACTGACGGCGAACTCGCCCGTCTCTCCGCTGGATTACACCAGGGATCTTGCATGTCCCATTTTAGGATTGTTCGGAGAAGAGGACAGCAGTCCCACACCTGAACAGGTGAATCAACACGAGGCCGAATTGAAAAAGCTTGGCAAAACC
>JANODZ010000163.1:0-6689 GCA_031412935.1 Anaerolineales bacterium | reverse complement strand
GCATCCATGCACGCCTTATGGAATTTTCTACTTAAGAGTTCGGACGAAAAATATATTGCGATGGGCTGGCAGGTCATTCTAAGCGGAGCCTTCTCGTTGGGGTTCATTTTCTTCACCGGCTTGCCGCCGCGTTCGATGTGGGGTTTTGCGATCATTAGCATGATCCTCGAAGCGATCTATTTTATTTTGCTGTGCAACGCCTACAGCGACCATGACTTCTCGCTCGTCTATCCAATTGCGCGCGGAGCGGCTCCCGCCTTGTTGGTGCTGTGGTCGGCAATATTTTTACGTGAACAATTGACGACAGGCGGTTATATTGGGCTGGCTTTTATTACTGGAGGCATAATCGTAATTGGAGCAACCACACTCATACAAAGTAAGGGCGAAAAACCGCATTTGCGCGGCATCCTCACTGCTTTGTCAGTTGCTTTGATCATCTCGATCTATACATTTATAGACGGCACAGCTGTAAAACATGGGCCTGCGCTGTCTTACGGATTGTCCATGTTCGTGATGGTTCCGTTTGTGACGACGCCCTATCTCGCGCGCCGTTATGGAATCAGTCATTTTGTGGATACGTGGAGAAAAAACCGCTGGTATTTATTGCTTGGCGGAGTGTTGGGTTTGGTGGCTTACATGTTAGCACTATTTGCGTATACCTTCGCGCCGCTTAGTTATTCGGGCGCGATCCGCGAAGTGAGCGTGGTGATCGGGGCACTCCTAGGCTGGAGATTCTTGAAAGAGGAAATGGGTGGAATCCGCGTACTGGGGTCTGCGATTGTATTCATAGGTGTGATGGTGATCGCTGTGTTCGGGTAATTATTTCAGAAAGTGCAACCCGCAGATTAGAAAGAATTTACAGGATATCAAATGACAGATCAAGTGTTCCCCGAACCGACAGTCGGTGTTTTCATTTTCAACAAAGCAAATGAGTTGTTGCTAGTAAAGAGTCACAAGTGGCCGGGCAGGTATGTTGTCCCTGGCGGACATGTGGAGTTGGGGGAAACGCTCGAGCAAGCGGCAATCCGCGAGGCAAAGGAGGAGACGGGGCTGGATATTTATGATCTTCAGTTCGTCAATTTTCAGGAGTTCATCCACGACGCGGCCTTTTGGAAACATAAGCATTTCATATTCTTCGACTATCTTTGCAGGACAGATTCACTCGAAGTGAAGCTAAATGACGAGGCACAGGAGCATGTTTGGGTTAAGTTAGACGCGGCTCTGCATCTGCCATTGGATTCGTACACGCGGATATCCGTTGAAAAAATAATCGGGGGAAATTTGTCATAATATTCACAATACTTAAAGGGGTTGCGGTCTAGCTTGAAAATGATTAAGATAAAGAAACCATGAAACAGATTTTGGGACGCATTATTTTTTAGTCTCAGCCAGCCTGATGGGTACACACGTACCTAACAGGCTTTTTTTGTCTCTACAAGGAGAATAAATGCAAACACCCTGGGAATATCGTTACGCTCATCGCATGCAAAAAATGGGTAGTTCTGTCATTCGTGAATTGCTAAAACTGACCGAACAGCCGGATATCATTTCATTTGGCGGGGGCCTGCCCGCGCCCGAAGTTTTTCCCGTGAAGGAATTTCAAGGGGCTTGTAATCAGGTTCTAATGGATCACGGCGCGCAAGCTTTGCAATACAGCACGACGGAAGGCTACCTGCCTCTGCGCGAAATGATCGCCCGTCACAATGCACGCTACAGTGTGCAAGTGAACACCGAAAACATTATGATCACATCCGGCTCGCAACAGGCGCTGGATTTTATAGGACGGTTATTCGTTAATCGCGGTGATTATATCGTTGTGGAATCGCCAACTTATTTAGGCGCACTGCAGGCCTGGAATGCGTACGGCGCACAATATATCTCTGTGCAAGCTGATGAGCATGGCATGATCGTAGACGAGTTGGAAACTGCCCTTCGAATTGGTCCTAAATTTATTTATGTTCTGCCTAATTTCCAAAACCCGTCCGGCTCGACCCTCAGCCTGGAGCGCCGCAAGAAACTGGTTGAACTGGCTGATAAATACGGTGTGCCGATAGTGGAAGATGATCCATATGGCCAGCTTCGCTATGAAGGCGAACACATCCCATCTGTTGCAACCCTTGACAGCCGCCATCGCAATGACAATGATGGCGAATACAGCGGCAACGTTATTTACTTAAGCACATTCTCAAAGCTGTTGGCGCCGGGCTTGCGCCTTGCGTGGGTCATTGCGCCGCCGCAGGTAATTCGGAAATTGGTGATGACAAAACAAGCCGCGGACCTGCATACATCATCCTTTATTCAACACGTGGCTTATGAAGTGGCAAAGGGCGGATTTCTGGATGAACATGTTAAAGTAATCCGCGCGACGTATAAAAAACGACGGGATGTGATGATCGAAATGATGGAAGAAATGTTCCCGCCCGAAGTAAGCTGGACAAAACCGCTGGGCGGCATGTTCCTATGGGGCAGGTTACCTGAGAATGTGGACGCGGCTGAAATACTTAAAGTAGCGATCCAACGCAAAGTAGCTTTCGTGCCTGGCACATCTTTTCATCCAAATGGCGGCGGAGCAAATACGATGCGTCTTAATTTCTCTTTCTCTACTCCGGATAATATCCGTGAAGGAATTACGCGCTTGGGAACGACATTGAAGGAGGCTTTGAAGAATAGGCAAGGCGGGGAAAATGTATAAGGTGAGAAGTGAGAAGTAATAAATAAAAAGATGTGTGCCGATTATTTCAACAACTCAGGCAGCTCGGCAAATGACCTGATCACCGCGCAATCTGCTTCAGGGAAGAGAATGAACGGATCGTAGAGAACCGGCACCAGTCCCGCGCGACGCGAGCCGATAATATCAGCAAAATAATTGTCGCCGATATACATCGTCTCCGGCGCGGACGTCCCAGCCATTTCCAGGGCGCGTTCAAAAATAAGCGCATCCGGTTTATAAGATTTTACTTCTCCTGCTGCAAGCACAAACTGAAAATAAGAATTTAGTTTTAGATTATTCAACTCTTCCTGAAAAGGATTATCGCGATTGGATACCACACCCAACACATAGCCCGATTCTTTTAAGAACGCCAATAGTGTAAAGGCCGCCGCCGGGACAAAAACTTCAGGCTTGTAAAATTTACCCATGTACTCTGAAACCTTGGGAGCAAGTTCAGCGGCTTCTGTATTATGAATCCCCAAAGCTATTAGATGCCGTTTTGTAAAATTAACCCAAAATGCTTTCAGGTCATCTTTAAAGGTTTCATTATCCGCCTGGATCTCAGGGGAGCTTGCAAAATAAAAATGTTCCCAATGCACCGCGCGGATTCGATCTTCTTCAGAAACTTTAATGCCGAGGCTGCGAACATATTCCAAAAAAAACTCCCCGCCGGAGGGGAGGTGATGACGAAGTGTGCCGTCGAGATCGAACAAAACTGCTTTTATTTTGTGGGGTGAAATCAAGAAAACCTCCGTTTAGACATTGGCAGTTCATCCGCCTATGTGTGACATTTCCACTTTGGGTAAGGCAATTGTGTTTTCAGAACGCAGTTCCGAATAGCGGTCGCCGCGCTTGCCCCAGATGCGCGCAACTTCCTGCGCCAGTTCTTCGTCCGTTGCGCCGCCGCGCATCAGATCACGAAAGTCGTGGCCTTTGATCGCGAACAAACAAGTGTATAGCTTGCCCTCGGCAGAGAGGCGTGCGCGATTACAGGTACTGCAAAATGCCTGGGTCACGGATGCGACTACACCGATCTCACCGCTTCCATCTTTATATCGCCAACGCTCAGCAACCTCGCCGCGATAGTTCGGGTCAAGCGGCTCCAAGGGAATCTCGGCATTGATCATTTTTATTATTTCCGCCGCAGGAACGACATCATCCAATCGCCAGCCGTTGGAATGACCTACATCCATATACTCGATGAAACGCAGGATATAACCCTTCTCGCGGAAATATCGAGCCATCGGCAAAATACTGGATTCGCTCAGCCCGCGTTTGACGACCATATTCACTTTAATTGGACCCAAACCAACATTGGCCGCGGCATCCATGCCCGCCAAGACATTTTCCACAGCAAAATCCACATCGTTCATTGCTTTAAATATTTCATTGTCGAGCGAATCCAAACTTACGGTGACCCGTTTTAATCCTGCATCTTTTAAGGCGCGAGCCTGCCTGGCAAGCAGAGCTCCGTTGGTGGTCAGCGTAAGGTCAAGACCGGGGATGGCAGATAACATGGAGATCAGGAGATGCAGGTCACGGCGGACCAATGGCTCACCGCCGGTTAAACGAATTTTTTGAACACCGTGCGCAGCAAAAATACGGGCCAGCCGTTCGATTTCCTCAAAGGTCAATATTTGATCGCGGCTCAGGAATTGATAATTTGGCCCGAAAATCTCCTTGGGCATACAGTAGACACAGCGAAAGTTACAGCGGTCAGTGACTGAAATTCGCAGATCGCGCAAAGGACGGTTAAGGGTATCGGTAAGGATCATTAGGGTCACTCAATCAGGCTGCGCTTCTTCACAAAGAAAATTCAACCACAGTCTGGCTACGGATTATAACCATATTTCATGATTTCAATTTTGTGATTGACGGGGAATGTTACCCGTGCTATCATCATTGATTATCTTTTATTTGATTTATTACACAGGAGTTATTTATGAGTTTTGAATTTATTCTTCGAATTATTGGAATGTTCGTCCTCGCAATTGCGGGGGGCTACTGGGGATTTGATATCTCATATGCAAACCCAGCCACAGATGTTTATATCAACACCTTAATCTTTGGCCTGGTCGGCGCGCTGGTAGGCATTGTCCTTACTCCATACTTTACAACACGACCCGCGCAGGCAATTCGATCATTGCTCGGCCGCCTGGCCGCGGAAAGTTTATTTGCCGGCCTTGCAGGGTTAGTCGTCGGGCTATTGATTGCAGCGCTGCTCGGCTTTCCGCTTTCGCTTTTACCAAAACCATTCGGCGAGGTACTTCCATTTCTGGGTGTATTAATCTTCTCCTACCTCGGCGTTTCGCTCTTTGTGATGCGCCAGGGGGATATTATGGGGTTACTCAGCGCCTTTAGCGGACATAACGAAGGCGGCTCATCCTCTGCTTGGACAAACCTCAACCGCAACATCTTACTGGATACCAGCGTCATCATTGACGGCCGTGTGGCCGACATTGCCAGGACAGGATTTTTACCGGGCACGCTTCTCATTCCGCGCTTTGTGTTGAACGAGCTCCAATATATAGCAGATTCGCCTGACGGTATGCGCCGCCAACGCGGACGCCGCGGCATGGAAGTGTTGGCTGAACTGCAGAAACTCCCTAATGTCCTTGTCCGTATCTCAGACATCAACGTGGATGGCGTCCGTGAAGTGGATGATAAACTGATTATTTTGGGCAAACAGCTCAAAAGTCCCGTCTTGACGAACGATTACAACCTAAATCGCATCGCCGAACTACAAGGCGTAACCGTGCTCAACATTAACGAGTTGGCAAACGCCGTCAAATCCGTGGTTTTACCGGGCGAACCATTACGCATTAACATCATCCAGGAAGGCAAGGAACACAGCCAGGGTGTGGGCTATATGGAAGACGGCACCATGGTGGTGGTGGAGAACGGAAAAGAGTACATCGGTGAATACATGGATGTGAACATCACCAAGGTATTACAAACCGCCGCAGGGCGCATGATCTTTGGCCGAGTGGATGAAGACGCAGTTGCAAAGAAAAAGAAATAGATCCAATCCGCAGATTTGGCAGATTTTACAGATTGTAAAAGCCAAAAAATCAAATGAAAGTCGTTGACGAGCGGGATCCACAGACTTACAACATTATCGGCGCAGCCATGGAAATCCATCGCCAATTGGGTCATGGATTTCTCGAAGCCGTTTATCAGGAAGCAGCAGCCATCGAATTTGCTCTAAAACAAATTCCTTTTGAACGGGAAATCAATCTCCCTGTAAAATATAAAGAAATTGCACTCCCAGTTTATTACCGCGCCGATTTTGTTTGCTTTTCCGGGATCATTGTGGAATTCAAAGCCTTATCGCGCCTCTCAACCATTGAAGAAGCGCAACTCCTAAACTATCTCAAAGCCACTGGGTTGAAAAGGGGTCTCCTGATAAATTTTGGAACCTCAAGCCTGCAATACAAAAGACTCGTTTGGGGCTACGAACAACAATAAAAAAATCTGCCCAATCTGCTAAATCTGCGGATAAAATCTAAGGTAATCTTATGCTAAAAATCTACAACACCCTCACCCGCAAGACCGAAGAATTTCAAACCCTCGAACCGAACCTTGTCAAAATGTACATCTGCGGTGTGACAGTTTACAACGACGCGCATGTCGGCCATGCCATGTCGGCGCTGGTCTTTGATGTGATCCGCCGCTATTTGGAATATCGCGGATACACCGTCAAGCACGTGATGAACTACACCGATGTGGACGATAAGATCATCAACCGCGCAAAACAGCTCAAGGAAGATCCACTTAAACTTTCACAGCGATATATCGAAGATTACGCAAAAGACCTCGCCAGCTTAAATGTGCTTCCCGCGACATCCAACCCGCAGGTCAGCAAGACCATGCCGCTCATCATTAAGTTCATCGAAGGCCTGATCCAAAAGGAACATGCTTATGCCGCGTCCAATGGCGATGTGTATTTCAGCGTGACCAGCGACGATGACTACGGCCG
>JANODZ010000162.1:0-3003 GCA_031412935.1 Anaerolineales bacterium | reverse complement strand
GATCAGGCTTGTAGAAGCAGAGCAGGTTAACCGTTACCCACAGGGGGGTGAGTCAGAAGAAAGCGTTGGTTTACATCCTAAAAATAAATCTCCTTCATGATCTTCATATGCATGAAAGTTTCAGTCTCACGGATACCATCCACTTTGGCAAGTTTTTCAGTAAGGAATTTGAGCATATCTTCATCATCCTTGCAAAAGACTTCTGCCATAATATCGTACCTGCCGCTTACAATAACCAGGTAAACCACTTCCTTGATCTTGGCGACATTCTCAGCAACCTGCAACATTTTGCGGCCATCGGTGCGGATGCCGATCATCGCCAAGGTACGCATGCCCATCATGAGCGGATTTGTAACCGCTACAACTTTTAGATACCCCAGTTCAACGAGGCGGTTGTATCGTTGGCGGATCATGCCGGGCGAAACGTTGAGCTTTTCAGCGATCTGGGCAAAAGCCTCTCTGCCATCTTTTCGCATGGCATCAATAATAAATTGATCTATGTTGTCAAGATGGGCGGGTTGGTTCTTGACGATTGCGCTTTCCATTAGCATATTTTAATCCTTTTTTGCATAAAAGTCAACAATTTTGTGGTGATTAGTTATTTTTCACAGCAAATTAATGCGTTGGCTGAAATAAAATTCGCCCCGCCAGGTGAAGTTTCACCTGGCGGGGCATTTACCTTATTTTATACTTTGAGTAAAGTTAGAGGCAATTTATTGCCCGCCTTTTACTTCAACCCAGATATCATCATAAAGCGGAGTAGCCTCACCCACATCGCCGATGCGATGGCCTTTCTTAATGGCATCCGCAGGAACATTAGTGATCGGAGAGGCCATATAGGCATCGAAGAGTTCTGTTTGATTCGCTTTTGCAAAATCAAGCGCGGCCTGGTTCGGATTGGTATATGGGAAGTCACGCAACATCATCCAGAAAATATTTCCCTGCATGGTGTAATTGAGTAAAGCATAAGCCGCATCTGCATGCGGGGCGTCTTTTAACATTGCCCAGTTATCCTGCCAGAGAATCGCGCCTTCCGTTGGGTATATATATTGAATGGCGGGGTTTTCCTGCTGTGCGAGCAAGGCTTCAGCAGTCCATGTCATACCGAGGTCTACGTCACCGGCAATAAGAGCTGTCTTTGGGCTATCGCTATCAAACAGTTTAATGTTTGGGACAAGCTCTTTGAGTTTGTTCTTGGCTTCTTCCAGCTGAGCAGGATCGGTAGTGTTTACATCATACCCTAGGGTCAGGAGTGTCAAGCCGATCGTGGCGCGGGAGTCGTCAAGGAACACCATCTTGCCTGCATACTCAGGCTTCCAAAGGTCTTCCCATGAAGCGGGAACAGTTGTGACTGCATCTGTGTTCACGACGATCGCGTCCGTTCCTGCCTGGTAAGGGATCGTGTATTTATTACCCGGATCAAATTCGAAATCAAGATAGTTGGGATCGAAATTCTTTAATACGGGTAATTTGGCATGATCGAGCTCCTGTAAAAGATCCTGACGCGCCATGAGTGCGATGATGTAATCAGTAGGCTGTACAAGGTCATAATTTGAGCCGCCAGCTGAAACTTTGGCGTACATTTCTTCGTTGCTGGAATACTCGTCGCGGTTGACTTTGATGCCTGAGACCAACTCGAAGCATTCAATCATCTCGACCGGGATATAATCGGTCCACACGAAGATATTAATTTCCGTAGAAGTCGCTTCTATTGGAAATTCAGCTTCAGGGCACGTAAATCCAGTGGATGTGACCTTCGGGCCCTTATCAACAACTGCGGTGGGACTAACGATTCCACCGCAAGCCGCCAGCGCCATGCTAGTAATTACAAGCAGCGCGAGCAATTTAAAAAGATTGTTTTTGTTCATCTCTTCCTCCTAGAAGAATTTGAATTTGCCTGGCACGCGCGTCACATAAAGCGCGGAATACCCGAGTTAATCATTCTTTCTTCTTTCATTTTTCCCAATTGAACGATGAAAGAAGAAAGAATGGAAGACAAATTATTTACGAATGTTCCTTCGAATCGCGGTTTTGTATGATCTGCAATAACAATACTGCGAAAACCACAACCAAAATCCATACCGTGGAGAGCGCGTTGACCTGCGGTGTAATGATGCGCCTTAACAAACCGTATACATAAATTGGCAATGTCGTTGAACCAGGGCCGTTTGTGAAAAACGTGATCACAAAGTCATCTAGTGATAATGTGAACGCCAACAGCGCGCCGGACATAATCCCCGGCAGGATCATGGGGAATGTCACACGGCGGAAAGTTGTCCACTCGTTCGCACCCAGATCCATGGCGGCTTCTTCGTAGGATTTATCAAAGCCCTGTAAACGCGCCTGCACGACCAGGGTGACAAATGGAACCATAAATGCGATGTGACTTGCAGTTACGGTCGCGATACCAAGCGAAAGACGCGCATCCCCTACAAGGTGGAATAAATTATTTGCCCAACCAAACAGCTGACTGAACAATGTCAGAACCCCAATCCCCATTACGATCTCTGGAATAACAATTGGAATGTAAAGCGAGAGTTGTGAAAATGGTTTCATTTTGAAATTGTAGCGTTGAAGCGCAAGCGCGGCCATGGTTCCGATGATCGTGGAAATAATCGTTGCCGTGAAAGCGATGGTCAGGGTATTGCCTGCCGCCTCTGCCACATCATTATTCTTTGTAAGGTCACAATACCAATGAAATGGACCGCACGGGCTGGATTTCACAAGGCTGCCTTCCATGATCACATTTTCACTATAGGCGGGAATAAATCCTTCAAAGGTAATGTTCGTGCGTGAAGAATTGAAGGAAAACAAAACCAGCCCAATAATTGGGCCGTATAAAAAGAAATAGACCAAAAGCGCGGCAGCGATTACAAATGGAGAACGGCGATACGTGTTCATGCGACTACGATCTCCTCTCCAAATCCGAATTTACGAGTGTAAAAATAAGTTACGATCAGCGTCATCACCATTAAAATAAGCGAAGCGGCCGAACCAAAGGTT
>JANODZ010000161.1:0-6424 GCA_031412935.1 Anaerolineales bacterium | reverse complement strand
CAGGAAAGCGACCGACATTATACGGTTCAGCATGAGGAATGTCAAGGAATCTTTCACGTCATTGCGCGCCGCCGCTCTTCTACTTCGGCGGCGAAGCAATCTCCTCATCGTGTTGGAGATTGCTTCGGGGCAAAAAAGAGTACCCTCGCAATGACGAGTGCAACAAACTTAATAATTAAATGAACTTAAATTATCAAGCTTATCTGTGCTGTGCGTGGCGCTGATGCGGCGGATCGTTCCCGTCAAGCCGCGCACCACCAGCGTCTCTGTGGTGATATGGTTGCCATAATATCGCACACCCTGAAGCAATTCTCCATCGGTAATACCCGTTGTGGCAAAGAATACATCTTCCGACGAAACCAGGTCATTCATGGTCAGCACCTTATCGAAATCATAACCAGCCTCACGGCCGCGGCGCAATTCATCTTCGTCCCGCGCATAAAGCTTGCCTTGAATTTCTCCGCCCATGGCGCGCAGGGCGCAGGCGGTAATCACACCTTCCGGCGTGCCGCCAATGCCCAGTAAAACGTCCACACCTGAATCAGGCCACGAAGCCATCAACGCGGCGGCCACGTCACCATCGGGTATCTGGCGGATACGAGCGCCGGCTTTGCGGATCTCAGCCACCATATCATCGTGGCGCGGACGGTCAAGGATAATGGTGGTTAAATCTTCTATGCGTTTGCCTTTGGCTTTGGCGATCACCTTAAGGTTATCGAGTATGGGTTTCTCAATGTCGATCAATCCTTTTGATTCAGGACCGACAGCCAGCTTGTTCATATAAAGAAATGGACCGGGGTTATACATCGTGCCGCGCGGCGCAAGAGCCACCATCGCCAGTGAATTTGAGCGGCCAAATGCCAAAGGGCGGGTCCCGTCAATTGGATCCACGGCCACATCCACGTCGGGGGATGAACCGTTGCCCACCTTCTCGCCATTGAACAACATCGGCGCCTTATCCTTCTCCCCTTCGCCAATCACGATGATGCCGTTCATGTCGACGGTGCTGAGGACCAACCGCATCGCATTAACCGCGGCCTGGTCTGCCCCTTCTTTATCTCCGCGGCCCATGAATCTACCTGCCAGCATCGCGGCGGCTTCAGTGACGCGCGCCAACTCAAGCGCAAGATTACGAGTGGGTGTTGCGCCAAGGATATCCATCTTTGCCTCTGCGATTTAAAGAATGAACCAGACCAGAAAGTAGTAACCGATCACCGCGCCCCATAACCACGAGTCAATGCGGTCGAAAAATCCGCCATGACCCGGGATAATATCACTTGAATCTTTGATCCCCGATTGACGCTTGATCATGCTTTCACCCAGGTCTCCCAAAGGTGTGATCGAACCCAAAATTAATCCCAGCAGTGCGCCCTGCCAGATGGAAATATCGCTGACAAGATTTCCAAATGTTATGAATACATAGGTATAAAACCCGCCAGAGATCATTCCTGTAAACGAGCTCGCGGCATATCCTTCCCAGCTTTTCTTTGGGCTTAAACGCGGCGCCATTTTATGTCTGCCATAAACCCTGCCAATCGAATAAGCTCCAGAGTCGGCCAGCCAGATACAAAACATCACAAGAAAGAACCACCAACCCCCTTGAGGCAGGTTTCGCAGATCAAAAAGAAACGAACCGATCCAGCCGATATACGTGATCCCGCCAATGGTGATACAAAAATCGAGCGCGGATTGGTCACGTCCGCGCTCATAACTTACAAGGTGATAAGCCATGGCCGCGAGGATGCATACGGCAAAAGCTGGCTGCGCATACACAGGAAGGAACATCCGCAGGCAGGTGATCAGAATCACGCCGCCCAGTGTGATCTGGAGCTGCGGCTCTAATTTTACAGCGCGGAAGAGGTGAATGTATTCCCATGCAGCGCCGATCAAAAATATGGCCATCAGCAAATAATAGAAGATGCCGCCAAATACGATGGCGGGAAACCCGATCGCGGCCAGCGCAAAAAAAGTATTCAACCTTTTACGCATGGGATTCCTGAAGATCGCCCGAGGATACTTTCCCAAAACGCCTGTCGCGCTGGGAATAGGTTTCCAATGCGCGGCGATATTCTTCCTTATCAAAATCGGGCCAGAACTTGGGAGTGATAAACCATTCTGAATATGCCGCCTGCCAGATCAGAAAATTACTCAGGCGCAATTCGCCCGATGTGCGGATTATTAAATCGGGGTCGGGCACGCCCGCTGTAAAAAGATGATTATTGACCATTTCATCGGTCACATCTTCAGCAGGAATTCCAGCTTTGATGATCTTCTGGATCGCGTACACGATCTCATCGCGGCCGCTGTAATTGAAGGCAACATTTAATATGAGGCGGTCGTTATTTTTGGTCAATTCGATGGCTTTCAAAACTTTTTTCTGAATTCTTGCATCCAGTTTTTCCAATCGCCCGATATGCCGCAGCTGCACGCCCTCTTTATGGAGTTCATTTAACTCATGGTCAATCACATCTTGAAGAATAAGCATTAATCCTTTCACTTCTTCCGGGGGGCGTCCCCAGTTTTCAGTGGAGAAGGCATAGATCGTTAAATATTTAATACCAAATTCAACCGTCGATCGGATCACACGGCGCAGATTCTCCGTCCCGGCCTTGTGGCCTGCCAGACGCGGCAAACCGCGTTGAAGCGCCCAGCGGCCATTCCCATCCATAATCATGGCAACGTGTTTGGGAATTTTTTCGAGGGCAATTGTAGGGGGGGATTCAGCCATGCGTTAAACACTCTTTTCAATGCGGGTCTTGGCATCTCAAAAGAAATTAAACTTCCATGATCTCGGCTTCTTTCGAGTATCCGTGCCTGGCGATATCTTCGATAAATTTGTCGGTCAGTTTCTGCAGATCTTCTTCGCCGCGTTTCAGGTCATCTTCGGTGATCAATTTTTCTTTTTCGTAATCGCGGATGTCGTTGTGCAGATCGCGGCGGATATTTCGCACGGCCACGCGGGCTTCTTCAAGGCGGTGGTGCATCTGTTTCGCCAATTCACGGCGGCGCTCTTCATCAAGCGGAGGCAGATTCAGGTGGATGGCTTTTCCATCGGAATTTGGGTTCAAGCCAAGGTTTGAGGCACGAATCGCTTTCTCGATATCCTTTATCGAAGCTGCATCGAACGGTTTGATCATTAAAGAACGCGCTTCGGGGGCGCTGATCGAAGCAAGTTGTATCAGCGGCGTGGGCACGCCATAATATTCCACCGAAAGTCTCTCCACCAGCGCCGGGCTGGCACGCCCGGTGCGCACGCCGGCAAGGTCCACTGAAAGCGAATGGATCGCGCCGCTCATACGGGATTCAGCATCTTTCAACAGGTCTTTAATTTCTTCAGTGCTCACTATATTCCTCCTGCCGCTTGTGATATAAAACCGTGAATTTTGAATGATCAAAATCCAGGCAATTATAAATTTGGATTAGTTCATTCGAAGCACGCTATGGTTATTTATGAATACACTCTAAAAAAGATTGCTGTTCAAGGATACCTTAAAACAAGATTTTTTGCTATGGGAGCGGCAATAAAGTGATAGGAAATATAAAAACTTGAGAGACTCTCAGAATAAAATATGCCCGCTTCAAGCTGCCGGCGTTATACTTGAATTAGCATTCAACCTGGATTCTTAACGCAAAGGCGCGCAGACGCAAAGAAAAAATATTAATTCGCAGCGTCATTGATACTTTGCAATAAATTTCGCGCAAGCTCATAAAGTTTCTCAAGCCGCTATGAGGGTGTTTCTTAAATCCAAACATCACGCAAAACAAGAGCATATACCACAGAGAACACGGAGTCCACAGAGATTTTTTAAGGTTTTTTCTCCGTGATCTTCCCTGGCACCGCCCGCCAGGGCAGGTGTGTGATCTCTGTGGTAAAGAAGCCTTTAAGAAACAGTCTCTAAGTACATTGCAATCAAGGTTAATCCCCGCTGACCAATGTGCCCACTGCTTCGCCGCGTAAAGCGCTGGTCAAGGCGTTTTTGTCCCAAAAATTCAAAACGAGAATGGGAAGGTGATTATCCATACAAAGTGTTACTGCGGTGCTATCCATAATCGTCAGGCGGCGATTTAGAAAATCAATATAGGTCATATCATCGAACTTCTTTGCATCAGGGGTCATTTTAGGGTCGGCATCATATACACCGTCCACTTTGGTGGCTTTAATAACGATATCGGCGCCAATCTCAGTAGCCCGCAGCGCAGCGCCGGTATCTGTTGAAAAATATGGATTGCCGGTGCCTGCGCTAAATATGATTACACGTCTCTTTTCGAGATGTCGAATTGCGCGCCGCCGAATGTACGGTTCTGCAATCGCACGCATTTCGATTGCAGACATAACCCTTGTATATACTCCGGCACGCTCCAGCGCATCCATCACGATCAGGGCATTCATCACAGTGCCAAGCATACCCATATAATCTGCAGTTGCCCGATCCATCCCATGTTCAAGCCCTTGTTTACCGCGCCATAGGTTTCCACCGCCAATCACAACTGCAACTTCAACGCCCATCTCGTGGACTTCTTTAATGCGGCTGGCAACAGATTCAGCCGCATCTACATCAATGCCAAATCCGGACTTGCCAACCACGGCTTCCCCGCTTAACTTGAGAAGGATGCGTTTATATTTCAATTCAGCCATTTATGCCTCCAGATTTAGACCATCATTTATAAAAAAAGCCAACCCGAAGGCTGGCTTTTAAAACTAATTATTGAGTCGTGCTTTCGCCCAATTCCCAACGCTGGAAGCGGCGCACGATCACACTTTCACCAATCGCCGCGATATTTTGCAGGATCAACTTTTCAATCGTGAGTGATTCATCTCGAATGTAGGTTTGGCGCAAAAGGCAGACCTCATCCTTGTATTTCTCAACACGGCCTTCCACGATCTTCGCCATCACATTCTCCGGCTTGCCTTCTTCAATGGCGCGCGCGCGCGCGATCTCAGCCTCGTGTTCAAGTTCTGCTGCGGGAATTTCATCTGCTTTAATATACCTGGGAGAGCTGGCCGCGATCTGCAATGCGATCTCATGCGCGAGGGTACGAAATTTCTCAGCGCGGGCCACAAAATCGGTCTCGCAATTCACTTCCACCATCACACCCACACGGCCGCCGCCGTGAGAGTACATTTCCACGATGCCGTTCGATGCGTCGCGATCAGAGCGCTTGGCGGCTGTAGCCATGCCTTTTTCACGCAGCCAATCAACAGCTTTTTGATAATCTCCATTCGCATCCTGCAAGGCTTTACGGCAATCCAACATCGGAGCGCTGGTTGCTGCGCGCAATTCCTTGATCATCTGTGTCGTTATTTCCATTTCACTATCCTTAATTTTCTTTGGCATACTTATACCCATTGACTATTCCGCATTTGCGGCAGCATTGGCAGAATCATCTTCCACTTTTACAACAGGAGCAATTTCAACAAGCGCGGCTTCCTCTGTCACAATGACATCGTCCGCTTTACGGCTGACATTCAACTTCGCCAGCGTGGATTCGCCAAGCAGTATTTCTTCGCCCTCAACCTGATCGGTATCAACAACAGATTTACGAGGTCCGCGAGATTTGGTCCTGCCATCTAATTTGGCATCTGCGGCCGCAAGCTGATCCGGATCTTCTTCCTTGCGCATCGCTTTGCCTTCCAAGACTGCATCTGCAACCCTGGCAACCAATAACTTTATGGCGCGAATGGCGTCATCATTGGAAGGAATGACATAATCCACATTGAGTGGGTTGCAATTTGTATCCACCAGGGCAACGATCGGGATCTTGAGCAAATTTGCTTCACGAACCGCGGCATCTTCACGGCCGACATCAATGATGAAAAGAAGATCGGGACGGCGCTTCATAATACGAGCGCCGGATAAACGAGTCTGTAAGCGTGTAATCTCACGCTCGATCAACAAACCTTCTTTTTTGGTGAGGCGATTTATTTCATCGCTATCGCGCACCTTCTCAAGGCGTTCAAGTTCTTGAATACGCTTGTACATGGTGCTCCAGTTTGTGAGCATACCCCCCATCCAGCGTTCGGTGACGTAAGGCATGCCGCAGCGGGCAGCTTCTTCGGCCACAGTCTCCTGCGCCTGGCGTTTTGTGCCGATAAACAAAACATTGCCGCCATTCGCAACTGTATCGCGAACAATGTTAAAGCCCTGGTTCAACAACTTAACAGTTTGTTGCAGGTCAATAATATGAATACCGTTACGCTCGGTGAAGATGTACGGTTTCATGCGGGGGTCCCACTTGTTCGTGCGATGTCCAAAGTGGACGCCGCTCTCAAGCAGGGCTTTCATAGAAATGACAGCCATTATTACTCCTTAACTTGTGCCGTTCTCCAACGCGCAATTCATTATTGTATAAATTGGCGCGGAACAGAATGAGTTTAGCGGGGATTCGAACCCGCTCAGGGACGCTTATTGCCCGTCCCAGGCAA
>JANODZ010000160.1:0-3022 GCA_031412935.1 Anaerolineales bacterium | reverse complement strand
ATGCACTAAAGAATGATAATACCAAAGGCGGCAAAACAGTAGCTGGCAAAGCCCCGCCAAAGAAGCGCTCCCCGTGGGTTTGGATTGGAATTGGCATGGGTGTATTGGTTTGTTGTTTTTTCGCCTTTCTTCTTTCTCAACGGGATAAATCACCACAAATTGCAGCAACAACCCAACCCGTAGGGATTGCTACAGCCGCATCGGTGAACGCTACAATTACATCAACCCTATTGCCGACCTTACCCCTTCCCGGGGCAGGCTCTCCTCTTCCTCCTCCGGGTGATTTATCAACCCGCCAACCCAATAACTCATCCCCGGATGTAGCCGCCGCAAAGGATTTGGTTAATAAGAATCCAGCCGACCCTTACGCCCATTTGCAGCTTGCATTGGCTCTTTGGGATTCAGGCCAAATTCGACCCGCATATGAAGCGCTCGCACAAGCCTCTAATTTGGCGGGCCCTAATAACAAAGACTTCTTCTTAAAAGCCGCGAATGAATTTAAAATCCGTCAGGCTTGGGTTGCCGCTGCTGGAATCAACATAAGATTAATACCGATTTATCGAAACGAAACCTTACCCAAAGAGATAGAAGATAATTTACATGAGTCTGTCTATAAAGCCTCAGAGCAAAAAGAAATGCCTCTGTTCGTATTCTTTGAAAGAATTGACTCGGTTAGCCTGCCCCTCGGGTATGTTGCACGAGGACGCTATGCGTTACATAACGGCAAAATGGAAGATGCAAAATTACAACTGGCCAATGCTCAAAAAGTAGCCCCGAATATGTATGAAGTATTTTTACTTCAGGCAGAGGTCGATTTCAAGGACGGGAAACAGGCGAACGCAAAGAATATCCTGCTTTCCCTTTCATCCGACCTTGGCGCACCAGAATGGATACGCATAATGGCGGAAAATTTTCTCAAAACCATGAAATAGGCCGTTATGCGAAAACCATTTGTGGCCGGCAATTGGAAGATGAACAAAACCATCGCAGAGACTCGCGATCTGGTCTCTACATTTAGCGCGGGCTTACGCGGGATCACAAGCGTTGAAAAAATTCTTTGCCCGCCTTTTCTAGCGCTCCATGCCGCGGCAGTATTACTTGAAGGTTCAGGGATCGGCCTCGGCGCCCAGAATATGCACTGGGAAGAAAAAGGCGCATTTACCGGAGAGATCTCAGCGGCCATGATCAAGGAATTATGCGGCTATGTCATCCTCGGTCACTCAGAGCGCCGCACTTATTTTGGTGAAACAGATCAGATTGTAAATCGGAAGTTGATCTCCGCTCAAGCCTTTGACTTAACCCCGATCGTTTGTGTCGGCGAGACACTCGACCAATACGAATCAAAACGTACCCGTGAAGTTGTCTCTGCTCAAACCAGCTTGAGTCTCAGGGATGTATCTCCCGCTTACGCCCCGCGCATTGTCGTTGCCTATGAACCGATTTGGGCGATTGGCACCGGCAAAGCGTCCAATGGCGCTGAGGCGAATGCAGTTGTAAAAGGTGTGATCCGCCCGGCGCTGGCCGGGCTATTTGGAAATGAAACCGCGCAAGCCATTCGTGTGCTTTATGGCGGATCGGTCACTTCATCCAACGCGGATGAATTCTTTAGTCAACCTGATATCGACGGAGCTCTCGTAGGTGGCGCCAGCCTGAAAATAGACGAGTTCACTGCCATCACAAAAGCCGCTGTAAAATAAAGAATGGACGACGACTGATAAACCGTAGAACAACCGGATTCCTAATCGTCCTTCGTCTTCCTCCACAAACATGCCTTTCGCCGGTCTTCTCTATTTTTTTTTATTACTTTTACCGCTGGTATTTCTCCAGCGGTTTTTGCATCGTGAAATTCAAGCCGTTCTATTGATCATCACGCGCAACCCACAATTGACGATTGGCTTGTTCTCGGTCTTATTTTTCCCGGGTGTATTCCTGCACGAATTAAGTCACTTTTTAATGGCAAAACTATTGCTCGTGAACACAGGGAATATTTCATTAACCCCGACCACATTGCCTAATGGATATTTGCAAATGGGGTATGTGGAAACCGAGCAGACGGATATTGTCCGTGATTCATTGATCGGGCTTGCACCGTTGATCTCCGGCTCATTGTTCATTGCCTACGCAGGTTTAAATCGGATGGGCTTTCACACGTTATTGGATGTGTTTGCCAACGGTCAAATTACTTTATTTTTGATGGGGCTAAAACTATTGCCGCAGGTAAGCGATTTTTATGTGTGGTTTTATATTGCATTTGCAGTTTCCAGCACAATGATGCCTTCCGAATCTGACAGGCACGCCTGGCTCCCGCTTGTTTTGTGGGCAGCGCTTCTACTCTCCCTGGCGATCACTGCCGGCGCTGGAACATGGATGCTGGTAAATATCGCTCCCCAATTAAATGATTTTTTTGGTTCAGTAGCCACTTTATTTGGATTAAGTACAGCTTTGCATATTGCGCTTTTATTACCGACAATGCTTATTCACCGAATTGTTGTAAAAGTAACCGGAGTCGATGTGAAATGAGGGAGATTCACGGCACCAGCACCTGCAAGCGTTGCGGATGAATGGAATACTCGAAATCCTGCATCCACTTGGGGAATAACTCCCCGTCCGTGTGTGCCGGCGAAGGGCGATCAAGGTGGACGGAAATTTTCGTGGTCTGAACTTCCCGCATCCCGTCCATATAGATATAACTCTTTTCGCCTTCGTTGAAAGCGCGCGGCAAAGCCTGGAATAATCCCAGCCGCGTACCTCGATACCCAAAGGCTAATGCCAACTTGCCGTCGAACATATCGGCATGCGGGGTCATGAAGAATCCGCCAGTACGCCGCCCGTTGCCAATCGAGACCAATGAAAGCGGACCTTCATATTGTCCATCGTCCCATTTCACGACACCGTGCCATTCAGGCTTATCCAGTATGCCCTGCACAGCGGCGATGAGATAGCGGGCCATGCCCCTGATCCAATGAATGGCTTCATGCTTGATAGAGACGTAAGGTTCGAGTCCAGCGGCGGAGTTGTTGAC
>JANODZ010000159.1:0-9072 GCA_031412935.1 Anaerolineales bacterium | reverse complement strand
GATAATATTCCGTCTACAAAAGCATCGGGGTCAAAAGACTGCAGATCATCGGGTTTTTCGCCCAGGCCGGCAAACAAAATTGGCAAGCCAAGTTCACGCTGAATTGCGAATGCCATACCCCCGCGCGCAGACGAATCAAGTTTGGACAGGATCACGCCCGTCACGTGTACAGCCTCTTTAAATGCGCGTGCTTGCTGCAAGGCATTTTGTCCAATGGTCGCATCGAGTACAAGCCATACTTCATGCGGCGCGCCGGGGAGGGCCTTACCGACCACGCGATTAATCTTTTTCAATTCTTCCATTAAATTGAAGCGGGTGTGCAAACGCCCCGCGGTATCCACCAGGATGATGTCTACTTTGCGGGCGACTCCAGCCTGAACCGCATTGAACGCGACTGCGCCCGGATCGGACTCAAAAGCGCCGACGATCACCTCGACCTTGAGCCTGTCACCCCAAACCTGAAGCTGGTCCATCGCTGCGGCGCGAAAGGTGTCCGCTGCTCCGAGCAAAACCCTCCTGCCTTCATTATTAAAAAGCGCGGCGAGTTTTCCAATGGTTGTAGTTTTACCCGAACCATTCACGCCAACAACCAGAATAACCGATGGTTTTTTATCCAACAATAAGACAGGCGGTGAAACGAGACGCGCTCGCAATTCCTGATGCAGAGCTGATGAAAGCTCATCGGCCCGAATCAGCCCCTCAGTCCGCGCGAAGCGTTTGAGAGAATCTAAAACAGAGGAGGTTGTCTCGATTCCCAGATCCGCTTGAAGGAGAAGCGCTTCCAGATCATCCCACGTATTTTCATTGATCTCGGACGTACCGAGGAGGGCAGCAATTTGCGAAAAAGCGGCTTTGCTTGAACGCGCAAGCCCATCCTTCCAACGTGAAAAAAGGTTCGTCATGAGCGGCGATTATACCCTGTCGGGCAGAATGTATCGGGGATTTCATGTTATACTTTTTTGTTCGTGTTTCATTCAAAACTCACGGGCGCATTATGAAATAGCAGTTGGAGAAATTTGAGATGGAAAGGAAAAAATAATAATGACCGCAGAACCGATACACATTACGGACCAATCCTTCGAAAAAGTTGTGATGCAATCGCCGCTGCCAGTGATCGTGGATTTCTGGGCGCCCTGGTGCGGGCCGTGCAAAATGATCGCCCCGACACTTGAGAAGTTGGCCACAGAGCAGGAAGGCAAATTAATTGTGGCAAAGATCAACACCGACGATCATTCCGAATGGATGCAAAAATTTGGCATTCAGGGCATCCCAACATTATTGTTCGTTTCAGGCGGCAAAGTAGTGCACCGTCAGGTTGGCGCATTGCCAGAGCGGATGCTTCGTGAAGTGGTAACACAATTTATGGATGCAATCAGCAGCAACTAAAGGATATAAATAAAGGAGTTGGGTCTTGAAAAAAACCTTGTTATTTTTGGTGACTGCGTTTAGTTTAACCTTAAACGCCTGCATGCCATCAATTTTTCAAACTGATCCGGCCAGCCCTTTAATTAATTCTGAGGTAGACCTGCAAGCGACCGTAGCGAGATCAGTACAACTAACCCTTCGATCCCTGCCATCCCCCACATCCGCCCCAAGTACTACAGCGTTGATGGTAAGCAAAACGAGCAGCCCATCACAGATAAGACCGACGGCTATTGAAACGCAGAATCCCTTATTATTGTCATCAACTGCTACCTTAGGCACAGGCACGTTGATCACAGGCGCAGATCTTTTAGGATTGACTGGTACTCCGAAGCCTGCCTTCAGTGTGACCCCGACAGAACCGCTTCATGCGCGGCATTATGGTACAATGCCGCCAAACCTACCCTCTGGCTCAGTCTTGCTTTTGAACAGGTCTAAAGCTGAAGTGTATGTTTCATTGCAATGCACGACCATTGAAGGGTACACAACAATTATCGAGTATCCCGTAGGCCGCAAAGTGGAAACAGCGGCCCCGGCCGGCAAATATATTTATGTGGTGTGGGTTGGCGGCAACAAAATTATTGGCAGGTTTAAATTAGATAAATCTCAAGACTTGAAATTGATAATTTACAAAGATCGAGTTGAAATAAAATAACAATTTGTATCAATATATGAAATAATGGAGAAAAAAATGATAAAAAGAATTTTACCTATCCTATTTGTTTTAGTTGCATTAATATCCGCGTGCGCTCCGCAAGCCGCACCCACGATGCTGCCCGCCGATGTTCAAGGCACAGCCATGTCATCAGCATGGACAATGATTGCCGCAACCCAACTTGCAATTCCAACAGCCACATCTCTTCCACCCACAGAAATTCCAAGCCCCACTTCCCTGCCGACTTTTACCCCGCTACCACTTCTCCTGCCCACCCTCCAGCCTATTCTTCCAACTTCGACGATCGCCGCAGGGGCATCCGACCCGAACAGCTGTCTCAAGCCGATAGATTTCGGACAAGCAGGTAAAACGTGTCGCGTCCGCGTCGAAAACAAGTCTGGTGGCCCAATCCGCCTATCCTTAAATTTATGGAAACCAAATGCCTTTGGTCAATGCGGAGCTATATCCCTTAAAGTCGCAAATAATGATACCAGCATCGTGGAATTACCGGTTGGATCCTGGTATGGGTATGCATGGGTGGAAGGCAAAAACCCAAGCACCTCTGAAGGCAGCTTCGAAATGATGCAAGGCTGTGACGATTTACTTAGTTTAGTTGTAGGTAAAGACCATATGTCAATAAAATAAATGGTTTATTAAGAATAATAACATACCCCCATATAATCAAATCCCATAAATAAAATGCGCCTCGACATTTTTTATCGAGGCGCATTTTATTTTTTACAAGTGCGCTGAAAATTATTCAGCCGCCCGGGTTATTCTTGCCCCAAGCGCCTTTAGTTTTTCGTCAACTCGTTCATAACCCCGCTCGATCTGACGAATATTTCTTATGGTTGAAGTTCCATTTGCGGCAAGCGCTGCTAATAATAACGCCATGCCAGCCCGAATATCTGGACTTTCCAATTTTTCGCCAAACAATCGCGTAGGTCCTTGAATTAATACCCGGTAAGGGTCGCATAAAATGATGCGCGCACCCATACTAACAAGTTTATCTGTAAAATACATACGACCTGAAAACATCCAGTCGTGAAAAAGCACAGTACCTGATACTTGAGTCGCCACGGTAATGGCTATACTCATCAAATCAGTTGGGAAAGCAGGCCAAACATTGGTTTTGATTTCAGGTACTGCGCCATCCAGGTCAGGCGCGACCGAAAGGGATTGATCAGCTGGCACCGTCAGATCATCCCCATTAACTTTCCAGTGAACCCCCAATCGGTGAAAGACCTGGCTCACCATTTCAAGATGTTGGACTCCAGCATTGCGGATGAGGATTTCTCCATGGGTCACAACAGCCGCGCCAATATAACTAACCACTTCCAATAAGTCCGGGCCGATCGTAAATTCCCCGCCTTTTAACTTGGATACGCCGCTTATATGCAAAGTGTTTGAGCCAATCCCCTCGATCTTTGCGCCTAATATATTTAAAAAGGTACATACTTCCTGAACGTGCGGCTCTGAGGCTGCATTGCGGATCTGGGTATCGCCTTTTGCAAGCACAGCCGCCATAATTGCGTTTTCTGTCGCGGTGACACTCGCCTCATCCAAAAGGATATTTGCGCCGTGCAAGCCATCTGTTTCAAAATCGAAGACACGATCATAGGTCACTTTTGCGCCCAATGCACGCAATACCAAAATATGGGTATCCAACCGGCGGCGTCCGATCACATCTCCTCCGGGCGGCGGCAAACGCAGGCTTCCAGCACGCGCCAAAACAGGCCCAGCAATGAGAATCGAAGCTCTAATCCGGCGGCATAGTTCCGGGTCAAGGTGGGTTGTAACCAAATCCCGCGTTGTAATTCGCCAGGTATTTACGTCAAGTTCTTCCACTATAGCGCCCAGGCTTTCGATCAATTTGCGCATGGATTGTACATCTCTGATCTGTGGAATATTACGCAGGGTAACGGGTTCTGCGGTAAGTAAACAAGCAGCCAGCAAAGGTAAGGCTGCATTTTTATTCCCCGAAGGAGTCACTTCGCCATGAAGCGGCGTTCCGCCTTCAATTACAAATTCTTCCATCGCACTCTCCTCTCAACATTTTCAGGATTGTAAGGCAATTTTTATTTTCCGCCAAGAACATTACAGTTCACTTACACCAAAAATAACTTGGTTTGCCCGCACAATCGGAATTATAATAAATTCCAATGTCCTCAACCTTGATTGTACCCTTAGTATTCGGATGGATTGCAGGCTGGCTCGTAAATTATCTTGCAGATGTCCTGCCTGTCTCGCGGCGTTTCAGCCGGCCGATTTGCCAACGGTGCCAAATCCACTTTACATTAAAAGAATATCTTCTTTTTTTCCCTTGTAAAAATGGGCATCCGCGCAGCGCACGCCCGTGGATATTTCAATTACTCATTCTCACGTTAAGCATGTTTACATGGATTAATCCGCCATCGAAAATTGGGTATATCCTTGGACTTGTACTTATCATATACTTCGGCGTCGTATTTGTGATCGACATGGAACATCGCCTGATTCTTCACCCAACCAGTATTTACGGCGCGATCTTTGGGCTGATGATTGGCACGCTTGCCCACGGAATTATTCCCAGCCTGTGGGGCGGACTGGGCAGTTTATTAATCATGCTGGCTATTTATTATTTTGGCATTCTATTCACACGAGCGCGCACGAAACGCCTAATTGCAAGTGGACAGGAACCCGATCAAGAAGAAGCCCTCGGTGCAGGCGATGTTATACTTTTAACGATCCTCGGGTTTATTCTTGGCTGGCCGCTGATTTGGTTTTGCCTATTAATGGGTATACTGCTGGGCGGCATTGTCAGTTTATTAATCATTCTATGGATGTTTTTGCGCGGCGGTTATAAAGAGAATGCATTAATGACCTTCATCCCTTACGGCCCTTATTTCATCACCAGCGCTTTTCTAATTATATATTTTCCCAATTTAATAAAATTAATTCTGCCAGGATAATATGCAAATTCATTTGGTTAAATACAACAGGAAAATCCGCGCGCAGGCAATGGTCGAGTTTGCAATCGTCCTGCCCATCCTGCTTGTTTTATTATTCGGCATCCTCGAAGTGGGAAGGTTGATATTTATCTTTTCTTCGGTCTCAAATGCATCCCGCCAGGCAGCGCGATTTGGGTCTGTCTCCGGCGAAATCAATACCGTCAGTTTTTATCAAGACTGCGATGGGATTCGGGAAGCTGCCAACCAATCCGCTTTAATCACGGAGTTTAACACGATCAATATAACTTATGACCGCGGGATAAACCCGGATGGCACTCAAATTCCAATTGCAGGAATTGACCCCAACCCTGCAGTTGATTCCTGCCCGGTTGAGGGTCACATCATCCGTAACGGCGACCGAATCATCGTTCGAGTTTCAGCTAATTATGTACCCTTTCTCTCGATCATCCCGATTGAGCCAATTGAAATCGTATCCACGAGTGCACGTTCCTTTTTGATATCCATACCCATCTTTGGGTCAGCTATGCCAAAAGAGTTTGCTGCCGAATCCAGTACTCCATCCACGACACCCATCATTTTCACATTAACAGATACACCCATCGTTGACTTGACTTCGACACTCACCAGAATCCCTTCTTCCGGAGGGACAAACACCCCTTATATTTACCTCTCACCCACAAATACGCTGCCTGCTACAGTGACATTTACACCATCCATGACCTTCACCCCTTCCAACACGCCGAGCATTACACCCACACAAATAAGCTGCTCGGGTTTGAGCGGCGTAACTCATGGCCCATTAACCTTTAAAGATAATGTAATGGCAATGAGCGTCAACAACCGTAGTGGTTACGTACTCACAACTGCTCAAATTTATTTGGAATGGAATCATAACCAGGGCCATGGAAAGGGCAACGATCCCGGCTTGCGCCTTCGACAAATCATGTTTGCAGAGCAGGTATGGAATGGCGACATTCAGACTCCTTCGACGTATATCGTTGGGTATCATCCAACAATTCCGATCGGCGAATCAACGATCCAATTTATATTTCATCAAAACTATAGCCAGTTGGATGGGACGGAGCGGGTCATTATTAATATTGGTACGCCCGGCTGCATAAATTACCCGGTGGATTCAAGAAACTAAAAGGTTCTTAATCGATGTCGATTTCAAAGGGAAAACGCAGGCACGCTCCGGCTGGGAAAGGCCAAAGCCTGGTTGAATTGGCCATCAGCCTGCCGATACTGCTTATCTTATTAATTGGTATCTTGGATTCAGGCATGGCGATCTTCTCCTATTCAATATTGAGAGATGCCGCCCAGGAGGGAGCGTTCTATGGCTCATTTAACCCGGCAAATACAACAGAGATCGAAAATCGCGCCCGCAACATTGCTCCGCGCGGGGAGGATGAAATTTTCTCCTCTCCGTTGGATTTAAGGAATAAAGATCTTGTTAAAGTGGACGTGATAGCACACGGGCGGGCATGCCAGGGAATCACAAATGGCGTCACCAACAGCATGGAGGTGAGCGTATTATATGAATATAAGATCATCATGCCGATCGTCGGACCCGTGCTCGGTTCAACAATTTTATTAAAAGGCACAGCCATTAACATTATCCTTCAACCTACCTGCCCATGAAAAATTTACAGCATAAATTAGTAAAATACAAAAAAGGCGAGCGCGGACAGGCGATTATCATCATCGTTTTTTCCATCGTCCTGCTGCTTGGCTTCACGTCCCTGGCGATAGATGGCGGAAACGCGCTCATCGACCGGCGCAAGACTGAAACTGCCGCTTCCGCCGCCTCGCTTGCCGGAGCAATCGCCCGCATCAAAGGCGAAGACTGGCGGGCCGCCGCACTCGCCGCCGCCAAATTAAATGGATATGATAATAATGGCACCACCAACACCGTTGAATTGAACACACCTCCTCTCAGCGGACCCAATATAGGAAATTCCGAATATATCGAAGTAATCGTCACTTCTCACCTGCAGACTTATTTTGGGAATGTGATCGGTATTCCCCAAATTACCAGCGTTTCCAATGTCGTTTCACGTACAAAACCCTCCCAATTAGGCCAAATGTTTGATGGCTACGCATTGGTCAGCCTGGCGCCTCATAGTGACTGCGATAGAAAAACATCTTTCTTGATCCATGGAGAGGCAACTCTTAGCATAACCGGTGGAGGAATTTTCGTAAATTCTGATAACCCGACTTGTGCTTTTTGGGAATACGGCAGCGGCAGTATTCGATTCGAGGACACCAGCCCGATCACCGTTGTCGGCGGCGCGAAAATACAAAAACCTAAACTTATTTCTCCGGCTGTCGTACAAACCGGAGCCGTACCCATCTCCTACCCGCCTGCTTTCCAGGCTCCCAAGGTCGGCTGTGGGGCTAAAATGGCTAGCGTAGATTTAATCACCGGTTCGATGAAACCCGGTATTTGGGATGAAGAAGGCGACTTCCCTCCCCAAGGCATCCACGAGCTGAAGGGTGGTGTTTACTGTATCGGGGGGGGCAGCCTGGTCGTTACCGGAACTCTGACGGGAAACGGAGTCACACTCATTATTGAAGGGGGGGGAGTTAAAATCAGCAATGACGCGGAGGTGAGTTTGTCTGCTGGAGCAGATGAATTGCTGATCTATATGCCTTATGGCAATCGCAACGAGGTTAATATCAATGGGTCCTTACACTCCAGCTTTCGCGGCACAATTCTGGCTCCCTCCGCAAGAATCCGACTCAACGGTCCAAATTCCAGATATGGGCTTCACAGCCAGATCATCGGTTATAACATCGTAGTGGACGGACAAAGCATCATCGTTATTAAGTATAACGACGATGAGAACTACGACGCCTACAATATGCCGGAAGTGATCCTGAGCCAGTAATTTATACGGATTTTAAAACAGCGCTCGCTGGCCCCGTGCAGTGTTTAAATTCCTAATAATACGTAAAATCCCCCAAAATTCTTACAAATTTGATAGTGATTCCGGCTGATTGTAAGCTTCCAAAGCATTTTTAATGGTATATAATATTTTTTAATTATTTATGAATCCATCGTTAATTTGCATTCCAGCCTAAGAAATTATTCTAAAGGAAATTTAATGAAAAAAGCGGTTCAAAAAATATTTTCATTTATAAAAAATGCCGGCCCCTCGCAAAAGAAGTTTGCCCATAAAGCCCGGGGACAAAGTTTTGTGGAATTCGCTTTTGCCCTGCCGTTCCTTCTGCTCCTGCTCTCCGCTGCGGTTGAATATGGCTTTATGTTGAATTATTATCTTTCAGTGGTGGATGCAACACGTGACACGGCCCGCAGATATAGCGGCGGGGATCCATTTTTACATGAAGACGAGGATAAAACAATCAATACTGGCGACAAATTAGTTGATTTTTATCAATATGCCGCCGAATTCGGAGAACAAGCTCTGGATCCAACAAAAATTCCCCTTCAACCCGGAGCTCCTGCTTATACTGCCCGCAGTATTCCCTTAGACCCGGCTATCGATGATGTGATTGTCAGTGTCTATAGTATAGAAGATGATGATGCCATCCAATATCCAACTTCAGGACCCTATCACCTATACCCCGCTTCAGCCCACGATTCGAGATTTTCAGAGGAAATTATTATAGCTTCACGCCTGGATATCGGTGGCGGCTATGCGCCGAACGAGGGGCTATTGGTAGTTGAAATTTATTATAATTATAATCATGTATTGGGAATGCCCTTTTTAACCATGTTTGGAGATCCGGTTGAGCTATACGCGTACACAATTATGCCAATCCGCGAGGCTGAACCTGTGATCCCGTAACGAGGCAAATAATGAGACAAAATATTATTAACAATATTTCCAGAATAACAGAGCGGGGACAAGCCATCGTTTTAGTGGCCGGTGCAATGGTTGCATTGATCGCCATTTTAGGCTTGTTGGTGGATGGCGGCATCATGTTGATCGAATATGGCCGCGTAAAACGCGGCGTCGACGCTGCCTCGGTAGCGGCGGCGGCGCAATTTCGCAAAGGCTATACCGAAGCCGATCTTAT
>JANODZ010000158.1:0-1883 GCA_031412935.1 Anaerolineales bacterium | reverse complement strand
CCTGGTTTTGCAGAAGCTGTCAGTTGCAGCGAATGATGTTCGTAATCGTCCCAGCCTCGCAGGTAGACTGAATCGCCTTTCTGTCCGCTGATGGTCATGCCCATTACGTCCACAAAAAATCGCAGGCTCTCCTCAGGCTTGGGAGTCAACATTTCAACATGACCGAGATGAGCAATATCATGGATGGCTTCGTTTGTTGTCATTTTTTGTTCTTCTCCACGTATGCACGCAAACCATGCAAGTCATACGAGATTTCCCCCGCCAGTAATTTCTTCCGCAGGTTCGATTCTTTAGCGAGTCTTTCTTCAGAGGCTTTCAACACATCCGCAATGCGATCGCGTTTAACACAAACTCCGCCATCGGCATCCAACACAATAATGTCACCTGATGAAATTTGCATTCCGCCAACAGTGACTGTATGGTTGAGTTCGCCGATCTTTGTTTTGGTTGCGCCTCTCACACGGATGAAACGAGACCAGATGGGCAAGCCGAGTTCGATCAATTCATTGACATCCCGAATCGCCGCGTCCACCAGAATCGCCGCTGCTTGCTTGACCTTCACTTGTGTCGCGAGTAACTCGCCGATCAACGCCACGGGAGTGGCTTCGGGCATACTCAAGACCAGCACTTCCCCAGGCTGGATCTGTTCGATGACGGCATGCACCATCAAGTTATCATCCTGACCACACAAGGCAGTGCGAGCAAATCCAGCCACGCGACTGTTCGGCAACAGTTGAATCAACGGCGCGTCAATTAAGCCTTCACGCCCTGAGGCTTCATAGATGGTTGCTACACCAAGTTCGCTCAAGCGGATCATGTCTTCTGCTTTCATAGACTCGTCACCACCCACGGCAATGTGCGGAAATGTGCTTCTGCAAATTTTATATTATCCATGCCAGAGATTCTGCGCGCATGATTGGCACGGCGCGAAGCGAGTTCGCTGTAATATTTATGGAGATAACTCTGCGCCTTCATCGCATCCATCGCTTTTATCTTTTTGTCCATCACAGATGTAATGTCAACGAAGGTGTTGGGTTTGAAATCGCAGAGTTCTGGTTGATGTGGTTCAAAGAAATACAAGTCAGGTGGGGTAATGCGGCTGAACGCGCTGGCAACGCCCGCGCCCGAAGATAACAAACGGGCTTTTTGAACGACCTGTGACGCAACAGGATGATCAGGGTTGAATGGGTCAAGCGGATTATGTGTCAGCACAATGTTGGGTTGGAAATTTTGAAACACACCCACCAACTCATCCATTGCGGCATCTGAAACATTAAGCGGATAATCGCCCAGGTCAAGACAACGGAAATCCGCGCCGACGGCTTCTGCCGCCATCTTTGCCTCTTCATGACGAATGCGCTTCACATTTTCGACCGTTTGATTCGGCTCCTTCCACAATTCACCTGATTCGCCCCGCTCGCCATACGAGAGCGCGATGACACTTGCGCTCCCGCCCTGCGATGTGATCGTGGCAATCGTCCCTGCTGACCGCCAGACAAAATCAGCGGAGTGTGCGCCGATGACGAGTATTTTCTTCTCAGCCATATATATATTCCTTTTGATTTTCAAAACGCTGGAGCGCTAACTGATGCGACGCAACGTCCCGAAGGTTTGGGTGAAAAGCGAACCTAAATTTCGAGAACCTTCGGGACGTTCTGATAAAGATGATTTACTTTAAGTACGTATCCAGAAATCCTATTACCAATTTCAAATTTTCTTCCGTCTCAAATTGTGAACCGCCATGCCCTGCACCTTCCAGCGAAACATAGACTACCTTGTCCGCGCCGATGACAGCGTTGAGAGCATCCGCAAGATTTTTATTTTGAACGGGTGGAATGTTGCAATCAGCGGTTCCATTTTCAATGAAGAAGGGCGCATCGTCT
>JANODZ010000157.1:0-4052 GCA_031412935.1 Anaerolineales bacterium | reverse complement strand
CTCTACTTAGCAAGTGATTAACCGCTTCGATCCGCTGAGCGATGTCTTGCGTCGTGCTCGTTGCCTGGTAGGTCGTGTTCTTCCATGAGGCTGCTAGGCCGCGACGGCTCACCCACCGATAGGCGGCGAGCCGTGCGTTCGCGCCAGCTTCATCAAGCTTCTTCTTCGCGTCAGTCGCGGCATCTTTACCAACAGCGGTGAGGACTTTTCCGCCGGCGGTTTCAGCGAGAGTCTTAGCTTCGCCAAGTCCGAGGCTGGTCAATTGACGAATGACCTTGATCACATCGATCTTCTTGGCACCCGGGTCTTTGATGACCACGACGAACTCGGTCTTCTCTTCCACAGGTTCAGCAGCGGCAGCGGCGCCAGCGGCAGCCATCGCTACAGGAGCGGCGGCAGAAACGCCCCACTTCTCTTCGAGCATTTTTACCAAATCAGCCGCCTCGAGGACGGAAAGTGTGGATAATTCATCCACGAATTTTGCGAGCTTGTCAGACATTGTTTAGCACTCCTTGCTACTTAAATTGATTTTGTATTTTTTAGCGGATTGATCCCGCTGAAAAGTAATAACTAGGCCGAAACCTGTGCACTCTCTGAATGTGCTTTGATAACAGCCGCGAGACCCCGTGCTGGTTCCGCCAAAGTGCGGACGAGTTTGCCGGCAGGCGCCTGCAAAACGCCGAGCAATGTTGCGCGCATAACAGGCAGCGGGGGCATTTCAGACAGCGATTTCACCTGAGCAGCGCTCAAGGTCTTGCCGCCCATCATACCGCCTTTCACTTTAACGAACTCGTTGCCTTTTGTTGCATCGGTCAACGCTTTCGCTGTGGATGCAGGGTCTTTGAAAGCGAAAGAGATCGCCGTGGATTTTACGAGATAATCCGCCGGGAATTCCATCCCTTGCTTCGCAAACACGCGCCGTGCGAGCGTATTCTTGACGATATGGAATTCGCCGCCAGTTTCACGGATCTTCGCGCGGATCGCATTAATAGATTTCATATTTGCGCCGCTATATTCCACCAGAATCACTGCCTCGCTGCGCTTAACCCAATCCGCGTAAACAGCCTGCACTTCTTCCTTACGTTGTTTAGAAATTGCCAATGGGTATTCACCTCCTTTCAATTAAAAAATCTTTGCCACTTACACAGGCAAAGACTTTTTGCAATCCCCGTAAGGCGAAGCCCCAGGGAGGGGAAATCAGTACGTGAGTACTGAAATTTGCTATCAGTCTCCACCTGAGCAGGAAATTAAGTCCCAAGTAATGTTGCTCGGGACACCCGCCTTCAACGGCGAAGTGGATTTAGGGATCAACGAGTATTTCTACTCGACACCTTCAATATGTTCGTTCGGGTCTGCCTTTACACCAGGTCCCATGGTCGAAGCGATCGTAATCCGCTTGACGAAGTTACCTTTTGCACCCGAGGGGCGGGATTTATTAACCGCGTCCATTAATGCGACATAATTTTCAAAAAGCTTATCGGCGTCAAACGAGACCTTGCCGATTGACACGTGAACATTGTTCGTCTTATCAAGGCGGTATTCTACACGACCCGCCTTCGCTTCCCGAATGGCACGTTCCATATCCTGTGGACCGACAACTGTGCCGGCTTTCGGATTCGGCATGAGACCGCGGGGTCCAAGTACCCGACCCAGGCGGCCGACCTTTCCCATTGCATCCGGCGTAGAGATGGCTACATCAAAATCCAACATGCCGCCTTCAATTTTCTTCATGGTGTCCTCGTCATCGGCAACGAGGTCTGCGCCGGCGGCACGAGCCGCAACTGCGCCTTCCCCGGTGGCAAAGACCAGCACACGCACTTTTTTACCGAGACCGTGAGGAAGCACAACTACATCGCGCAGCTGTTGGTCTGCCTGACGCGAATCAAGCGTAGTGCGCATGTGAACTTCAATGGTTGCATCAAACTTGGTAAAGGAAGTTTCCTTCGCCAGTGAAACTGCTTCGCGGGCAGAATATACCTTGTCAATATCTACTTTGGCAGCTGCTGCCGTATATTTTTTTCCGTGTTTAGTCATATCATCCTCTGTGGTTCAAGCGGACAGCCGAAGCCATCCTCCCACCAAATTAGTCGGTTACCGTAATGCCCATTGAGCGGGCGGTGCCTTCGATCTGCTTTATCGCGCCTTCAATATCGATCGCGTTCAGATCTTTCATTTTAAACTCGGCAATTTCCTTCACCTGAGCGCGGGTCACCTTGCCGACCTTGTCTTTGTTCGGCACGCCAGAACCCTTCTCTATTTTTGCGGCTTTGCGAAGCATGACCGCGGCGGGTGGAGTACGGAGCACGAATGTGAAAGAACCATCTGTGTAAATGGTAATTTCTGCTGGAAGAACTTCGCCCGGACGATTCGATGTACGAGCATTGTATTCCTTACAAAAGGCCATGATATTAACCCCATGGCTCGCAAGCGCGGGACCGACGGGAGGCGCGGGGTTGGCTTTGCCAGCCTCAAGCTGTAGACGAACAATTGCTTTTAGTTTCTTTGCCATTCTGACTTAACTCCTTTGTGGTGATAACGGGTCATTTGGGAGACCCTCCCACCGCATCAGACCCATTTGAGGTCTGCTACTGTCTAATAAGTGTAGATGCCGCTTTGGCATCCTTTTATTTACGCTTTCTCAACCTGTAAGAAATCCAATTCTACAGGGGTTTCACGTCCGAAGAAACTTACCATCACGCGAACCTTCGTGCGTTCCATATCAATTTCAGCAACCGTTCCGCGAAAATCATTGAAAGGTCCATCCACAATGCGGATACGCTCACCCACCTTGAACGAAACTTTAACTGTCGGCGCTTCGGCTTCCATGCGCTTGACGATCTGTGCAACTTCCTCAGGACGCAAAGGTGTGGGATTATTTCCCATGCCGACAAAGCCAGTTACTCCGGGGGTATTTCGAACCACATACCAGGATTCTTCTGAGAGCGCTAAATTTACAAGCACATAGCCGGGAAAAATATGGCGTTCCACGGTACGGCGCTTGCCATCTTTAACTTCAACCTCTTCCTGGGTTGGGATCACCACATCAAAGATGCGGTCTTTCATGCCCATGGTCTCAATACGCTGCTCGAGATTATGACGCACTTTATTCTCGTAGCCTGAGTAACAATGAATCACATACCAGGCCGGGCCCTCAACAATTACCTCGACATGCGGCAAATCGGTTGGAAGCTGTGATTTGGAAGCTGCGGCAGGCTTCGGGGTCGGGGAAGAATCGTTAATCTTCATCTGCATGGCCTCAGATTGTTCCTTAGCATGGTCATCCAACGGTTCTACTTCAAGTTTCTCTTGCAGATCTTGTATATCCTCAATGATCTCGGCATGAGGCATATCGGTTGGAATCTGCTCATTGGAAGTCGCGGCAGGCTGCAGATCCGAAGCGGAATCCGCATCTTTAATTTCCGCAAGAGCAGGTTGCTCTTCGGCTTGATTATCCATTAATTCTTGGTTGAACTGCTCTTGCGATTCCGGTAAATCCATTAGATCCTCAATTAAAACCTAAATACCAAGCACCAAATAGATTAATTGACTCGAGAGGTAATCTATTGCCGCAAGAAATAAACCCACGATTAACATCACCAGCAGAACAAGCCGCGTAAGATGCCTTACTTCCGGCCAGGTTGGCCAGTTGACTTTGCGAAGCTCACCAAAGGTCTCACGGAAATAACGCTGGATAGCGTTTTCACTTTTCTTTATTTTCTTCTCTTTCTGAGACAAGGCACTACTCCTTCGATATATTTATGTATATAACACCGCACGACGCGGCGTATGCAACAGGCAGGCCAGGCAGGAATTGAACCCACAACCCCTCGTGTTGGAGACGAGTGCTCTGCCAATTGAGCTACTGGCCTAAAAAGTATCAGGTTTCAAGTATCAGGTATTAGGTAAAAACCTGACACCTGATACCTGGAACTTGACACGTTATCTTACTTCGTTTCGCGATGTTGTGTGTGATTACGACAACGTGAGCAATACTTGTTGAATTCCAACCGATTGGGATCATTACTACGATTCTTCTCGGTGGTGTAATTGCG
>JANODZ010000156.1:0-2781 GCA_031412935.1 Anaerolineales bacterium | reverse complement strand
CTGGTCGGGTATCCGGGCACGATCGCAAGCGCGCGCCAGCAGTCGGGTCGGGCGGGACGCGGGGATGATCCGGCGGTGTCGGTGCTGGTCGCGTCGCCCAATCCGCTCGACCAATTCCTTGCGCATCACCCGGAATATTTCTTCGGCAGTTCGCCGGAAAAGGCGCTGGTCATCCCAAATCATTTGTTGATTTTGCTGGGGCATTTGCGCTGTGCCTTATTTGAATTGCCTTTTGAAAAAGGCGAAGGCTTTGGGAGCATTTCCGATGAGCTTCTCGACGAATATCTAAACTTTCTACTTTCGAACAATGAAGCCCATTTATCAAACGAAAAATATTACTGGATGAAAGATCAATATCCCGCCGCGAATATTTCACTGCGCTCCGCCTCGCCGCAAAGCGTGGTCTTGCAATCCAGCGCGGACGATGGCCGGCCGGCGATCATCGGCACAGTCGATGCCGAAAGCGCGGCATGGATGGTTCACCCCGGCGCGATCTACATGCACGAAGGTCAGCAATATTTTGTGCAGGAGTTCAACCTCGAAGGGTTTATTGCCCAGCTCGTGCCCGTTGGTTTGGACTACTACACCGAAGCGCAAAAAAAATCCGAGATCGAAATTTTATCGCAAACTGCTCAAGCCGCCATCCGCGGCTGCGATAAAAATTATGGCGAGATTCAAGTCACCACACAAGTCGTCGGCTTTAAAAAATTACGCTGGTTCACTTACGAAAATTTGGGACTGGAACCGCTCGACATGCCTCCCTCTGAATTGCAGACCACAGGCTATTGGCTTTCCCTTTCCGAAGAAACCATTTCTCATTTACGTGACGCGGGAATCTGGACTGGCGACTCAAATGATTATGGGCCGGGCTGGCAAAAGATAAGACTCGCCGTAAGAAAACGGGACCAGTTCAAATGCCAGGTCTGCGGCGCGGTGGAAACGAATCGTCAACATGATGTGCATCACAAAAATCCATTTCGATCATTTGTATCTGCTGATGAAGCAAATCGTTTAGAAAATCTCACAACGCTTTGCAGAACATGCCATCAAAAAGTGGAACAAAATGTGCGCATGCGCAGCGGTTTGACTGGTTTGGGATTTGTACTTGGCAATCTCGCGCCATTATTTTTAATGTGTGACAATCGTGATTTAGGAATTCATACAGACCCAGTCGGTTCAGCTTTCAGCGGTCAGCCTTCAGTAGTTTTGTATGATCTTGTTCCTGCTGGCATTGGTTTCAGCCAAAAACTTTTTGAGATTCATGCTGAGTTAATTCAACGCGCATTTGAATTGGTAAGTCAATGTGAATGTGAAGATGGTTGCCCATCTTGTGTAGGACCTGGCGGCGAAAATGGAGTTGGCGGCAGGCGGGAAACACTGGAGATATTGAAAGAGTTAATTTAAGATCTGACAGGATACATTAATTCACCTTACAAGCCACCATGATTCCCTGAGCGATAGCGAAGGGCGACACGCTAAAAGTGTAAAATTGTGTAAGGTCAGTAAATAGTTGTGGGAACCTGTCTGGTCTGATTACAAATAAAATATGGAGAAAAGATGATCTCGAAACCAATCGTACTATTTGTCTGTGAACACGGCTCCGCAAAAAGTATTATTGCCGCCGCATATTTTAATAAACTCGCCCGTGAAAAAGGATTAAACCTGCAAGCCATTGCGCGCGGCACAAATCCCGATCAAGAGCTATCTCCAAAAACTGTCAAAGGTTTACTGGAAGACGGTTTACAATCAACTGAAATAGCTCCGCAAAAATTACTGCCCGCTGAGATGGAGGCTGCTCAAAGAGTGATCACCTTCTGCGGTATCTCCGACGAGGAATATCATCAAACTGTTGAAGCCGAACAATGGGATGACGTACCACCCGTCAGTGAAAATTATCAAAACGCCCGCGATATAATTCTCCAAAAACTTAATTCATTAATCACAACTCTCAGCAACTGATCACTGTTCACTGATAACTTCCCACTTTTTACACATCACGAATTACGGATTACCCTCCCTATGAATCTTTCCCTCCTCCAACTCTTCCTCAAATTCCTGCGCTTCGGCTTCCTCGCCTTTGGCGGACCTGTCGCACAGATCGCGATGATCCGCCAGGAACTAGTGGATGAAGAAAAATGGATTTCATCTGAAAGATTTAATCGCGTGCTGGCTGTCTATCAAGTATTGCCTGGCCCCGAAGCCCATGAACTTTGTGTGTACTTCGGCATGATCGCGCGCGGCCGCATCGGCGCATTGCTGTCAGGCCTTGGCTTCATGACCCCGGGCTTTTTGCTGATGTTCGCGCTATCATGGTTTTATGTTACCTACGGAATCAATTCGCCCATTTTTCAATCCATCTTTTTGGGAATGCAGCCCGCAGTCGCCGCGCTGATCGTACGCGCTGTGCATCGCATCGGCGGCCACGCCTTGGCCGAAAATAAATGGCTGTGGAGCATGGCTTTTCTGGCTGGCTTTGCTCAACTTTTCAAAGTTAATTTTTTGATCACGCTCTTGATGATTGGATTCATTTACACACTCGCCGAGCGGGGACGAACCCGCCTCGCACTCGCGCTGACAACTGCTTCTGTTTTCTCGATCATTTATTTTGCCTTTGGAAATTCCCTTAATTCCGCAGCTCCAGCAATTATAGAAACCGCTGTAACCAACACATCCAATCTATTAACCCTCTTCAACTCTGGTTTGCGCGCAGGCCTGTTGACTTTTGGCGGCGCATACACCGCCATCCCATTCATTCAACAGGATGCAGTCGAAGTTGGCCGT
>JANODZ010000155.1:0-5405 GCA_031412935.1 Anaerolineales bacterium | reverse complement strand
GCGGAAGCACCTCCCAGGCAGTTGTTATTTACATGCCGCAAAATGGATGCCTGCGCGTGCTCGATCCCACCCGCGGCGATTTGGTGGTTTACGCAAAACTACCCGATGTATTAGTCAACGCCATCCCGCTTTCTGATACGTCACGCATCCTAACAAATACAACCAGACCTGCAATTCCCATGTTCTTCGCGGAGCCAAAACATGAATGGTGCTATTATTTTGCAAAATCAGAACTTGCACAACAAATTAACGATTATCAAACAATTGTATCGCTTGGGAATGAGGCAATTTCACTCGGCTATAAACCTACAGACCAAAATGAATGGCTGTTATTTATCAAAGCCTACGCGTTGACAGATGATTTTCCGACTGCAATAACATTATCCACGGCCGCGCTTGGCAAAGATATACGAATCCGCAGAGGCGTGTGTTCTGCCTGGAAACAGGTGCAGACCCGGGCGCCGGCGCAAAACAAATATGAAGTTGAGCAAATATTGTTGTCGTTTAAATGCAGTCCGCAGGTATCGCCTTGACGCTTTAATGCTCATGTGCTACCATCGATTTTGAATATATATAAAGAGGAGATTCCATGAGAAATAATAAACGCAGCCTGCCAGCCGTCTTAATTTTTATATTATCAACAATGTTGTTGTCTTCATGTAAGGTGCCTTTATCTACTGCACCGATTGCGACATCTACACCGCTTCCTACCGGTCTATTCATTTCGCCACTCCCATCGGCTGAAAACCCAATGGCGATGATTGCAGAATTTGCAAAGCAAACTGTAGCGGCACAAACCTCTGCAGCCGGCGGAACTCCGGGTACACCTCAAGCAATTACCACCATCGGGACAGTCATTACATTACAAGCAGGTCCAACTTCAACTCCTGAAGCAGGCACCACCACTCCGAGTACACCTACAAATGCGATACCCACCACGCCTGTCGTGGTTGCAGGTGTAACAACTCAAACACCTAGTGGACCCACAACCACCCCCGTTCCCGCGGGCGTACGCCCTGCAAGCTATATTTTACAGGAAGATGAATTCCCCTATTGTATTGCCCGCCGTTTCAATGTAGATCCAGAAGCTCTAATTAGCGCAAGCGGTATTACCAACCCGGATATCTATTACGCGGGCTTAAAATTAATCATCCCCCAAAGCGGCGCATTTCCCGGAAGCCGCTCTTTGGCAGCGCACCCCACTACATACAGCGTTCTTTCCGGAGATGAAACGCTCTTCGGCATCGCATGTAAATATGGCGATGTTGACCCCGCAGCGATTGCTTCTGCAAATGGGATTTCAACCTCGGCAATATTGACCGCTGGTCAGCAAATAAAGATACCGTAAAAATTAAATCAAAAAGCCCAAGCAAATGCTTGGGCTTTTTTTATAAAAGGATGCATCATGCCATTTGAATTACTTCGTTCGGAAATTTTATTAAAAGGCCGTGCTTTTTTAATTCGCCGCGATACCCTCAAAACACCCGCCGGACAAGAAACTAAACTCGACATTATCGAACACGGCGGCTCGGTCATCATTGTGCCAGTGGACAAAGATGGCAACTTGCTTTTTGTGAGGCAATATCGTCACGCCGCCGGCATGGACTTGCTTGAACTGCCCGCAGGCACATTGGAAAAAGATGAAGATCCCGCTGTCTGCGCCGCGCGCGAAATCCGGGAAGAGACAGGTTTCGCCGCAGACAAGTTGGAAAAAATCGGTGATTTTTACCTCGCGCCGGGATATTCAACTGAGTTCATGCATGTCTACCTCGCACAAGACTTGAGGCACGATCCGCTCGAAGCGGATGCGGATGAATTTCTCAGCGTGGAAAAATTTTCTTTCGCAGAAGCAATTCAAATGGCAGAAAGAGGCGGGATGCCCGATGCCAAGTCGCTGGCCGCGTTGTTATTGGCAAAATCGCATTTGAAATAACGAATCTAGTATAAAAATAATTAATCACAAAGGTCACTAAGGAACACGAAGGAAGGTATTATCAACCTTTGTGTACTTCGTGTCCTTTGTGTTTAAAAAGGGTCTTTCGTTTGTTATTTCCACAATTCTTATCCAATATATGACAACTCTCAGGTAGATTCGGGTCATTTATAACTAATCAATGTGCTCTGGCAGGGATAAACTTGTAACTAGAAGATCATCCCTGGTTAATACCCGCTTGCAAAGGAGCATAAATGAAACGACCCGTAGTAACGATCGACGGCAATGAAGCCACGGCATCGGTCGCGCATCGCTTGAGCGAAGTGATCGCCATATACCCCATCACGCCTTCCTCGACCATGGGCGAGTTCGCAGATGAATGGACCTCAAAGGGCAGAAAGAATCTTTGGGGCACAGTTCCCGCAGTGATCGAAATGCAATCCGAAGGCGGCGCGGCTGGCGCGGTGCATGGCGCATTGCAAACAGGCGCACTCACCACCACCTTCACCGCCTCACAAGGTTTATTATTAATGATCCCCAATATGTACAAGATCGCAGGCGAACTCACCAGCACGGTCTTCCATGTTGCGGCGCGTTCGCTTGCGGCACAAGGCTTGTCTATTTTTGGCGACCATCAAGATGTGATGGCTGTCCGCCAAACGGGTTGGGCATTGCTCGGCTCTGCCTCTGTTCAAGAGGCGCATGATTTTGCCGCCATCGCGCAGACTTCCACTCTTAAATCACGCATCCCTTTTATTCATTTTTTTGATGGATTTAGGACTTCGCACGAAGTAGCCAAGATATTCCAAATTACGGATGAAGAGCTGCGATCACTTATTGACGAGGACCTGGTGCGTGCCCATCGAGCAAGAGGACTCACGCCTGAGCATCCTGTCTTGCGCGGCACCGCACAGAATCCAGATGTCTACTTCCAGGCGCGCGAAACGGTCAACCCGTTTTACGCGGCCACACCTGGCATTGTGCAAGAAATGATGGACGCCTTCGCCAAAGTCACTGGCAGGCATTACAAGTTGTTTGATTATGCCGGTCACCCTGATGCGGAGCGCGTGGTCATCATCATGGGCTCAGGCGCGGATACAGCCGAAGCAACCGTGAATTACCTCGTGGAAAAAGGCGAGAAAGTTGGCGTGTTAAAAGTGCGTTTGTATCGTCCTTTCTCGGTGGATTACTTCATCAAAGCATTACCCAAATCAGTGAAGAGCATTGTTGTTTTAGATCGCACCAAAGAGCCTGGCTCGATGGGCGAGCCGCTTTATATGGATGTGGTAAATGCGTTGGTTGAAGGTTCTAATAAGTTGAAGGTTGAAGGTTCAAGGGTGAATGATGAAGGAAAACCTTCCAACCTGCAACCTGCAACCTTCCTACCAATCGTTATTGGCGGACGTTACGGACTTTCTTCAAAGGAATTCACCCCGGCAATGTTAAAGGCGGCGCTGGATGAATTGAACAAACCCGAACCCAAGAATCATTTCACCCTTGGCATCAATGACGATGTTTCACACACCAGCCTTGATGTGGACACTTCCTTCACGATAGAACATGCTGAAACCATACGCTGCGTATTCTTCGGTCTCGGCTCGGATGGAACGGTAGGAGCGAACAAGAATTCGATCAAGATCATCGGCGAAGAAACCGGGAATTTCGCGCAAGGCTATTTTGTGTACGACTCGAAGAAATCAGGTCAGATGACTATTTCTCATCTGCGCTTCGGGCCGCAGCCCATCCATGCTCCATACTTGATCGAGCCAAATCAGGCAAACTTTGTGGCGTGTCATCAGTTTAATTTCCTCGAACGCTATGACGTGTTGAAGTACGCCAAGGAAGGCGCGGTCTTTTTACTTAACAGTCTGTCAGGGAAAGACGAAGTCTGGGATACGCTGACAAGCGAAGTACAGTCCGCGATCATTAAGAAGAAACTAAAGTTCTATGTCATCAACGGCTATGATGTGGCTGAAAAGACTGGCATGGGGCAGCGCGTCAACACCATCATGCAGACGGCGTTCTTCGCCATCTCTGGCGTACTGCCGCGCGAGCAGGCGATTGCCGAAATTAAACATGCAATTGAGAAGACCTACGGCAAACGCGGCGAAGCTGTCGTCAAGAAGAATTTCGAAGCCGTAGACGCGACCATCGCCAATCTTTTTGAGGTCAAAGTTCCGGCGAAGGCAAACTCAAAGACGGCACGCAGGTCATCGGTCCCGAAGGATGCGCCTGATTTCGTCCGCAATGTGCTTGGACCGATGATCAGTTTCGATGGTGATAATCTTCCCGTATCTGCAATGCCGATTGATGGAACCTATCCGCTTGGCACAACGCAATGGGAGAAACGCAATCTCGCGCTGGAGATTCCCGTCTGGGAAAAAGATCTGTGTATCCAATGCGGCAAATGTGTGATGGTTTGTCCGCACGCGGTGATTCGTCATAAAGTGTATGATGACAAATTACTCGCCGCCGCGCCTGAGACTTTCAAACATATGCCGTCAAAATTCAAGGAGTTTTCAACAGGCATGGCGTACACGCTGCAAGTTTCACCCGAAGATTGCACAGGCTGTACCTTATGCGTGGAAGTTTGCCCCGTGAAAGACAAGAGCGCGGTTGGGCGCAAGGCGATCAACATGATGCCGCAACCTGACTTGCGCGAGTCAGAATCAAAGAATTGGAATTTCTTTATGGATATCCCAGACATGGACAGGAAGTTATTCAACCCATCCACGATCAAGAATTCACAGTTGCTGCGCCCATTGTTTGAATTCAGCGGCGCGTGCGCGGGATGCGGTGAGACTCCCTACGTGAAATTGGTTTCGCAACTTTTTGGCGACCGCTCCGTGATCGCAAATGCAACGGGTTGTTCATCCATCTACGGCGGCAACCTCCCCACCACCCCATGGGCTGTGGATGCAAAAGGGCGCGGACCCGCCTGGTCGAATTCGTTGTTTGAAGATAACGCCGAATTCGGTTTGGGCATGCGCCTGACGATCGATAAACAAAAAGAATATGCGCTTGAATTGGTGAGGACTTTTGAAAAGGAATTAAGTCTCGATCTGGTGGATGCACTCGTCCATGCAAACCAAAGTGATGAAGCAGGCATTCAAGCGCAGCGTGAACGCGTAGCAGATTTGAAGAACAAACTCTCAAAATCCACCGATAGCCGCGCAAAGGATTTGATCAGCCTGGCAGATAACCTGGTTAAAAAATCCGTATGGATCATCGGCGGCGACGGTTGGGCATACGATATCGGCTACGGCGGCCTGGATCACGTCATGGCCTCTGGACGCAATGTGAACATTCTGGTTCTTGATACCGAAGTGTATTCAAACACAGGCGGGCAGGCCAGCAAGTCTACGCCGCGCGCGGCAGTTGCGAAATTCGCGATGGGCGGCAAAGGCATGCCAAAAAAGGATCTCGGCTTGATCGCAATGTCATACGGTTATGTCTATGTGGCGCGCATTGC
>JANODZ010000154.1:0-1904 GCA_031412935.1 Anaerolineales bacterium | reverse complement strand
GGTCCGATGGTGCAGCACTTGGGCTTCTTGAATGCTGATCTCACCCCTTGCCCCTCTCCCTCAGGGAGAGGGGTTGGGGTGAGGGGAGACTGGTGTTCTTTGATTGACTACGATAAAGACGGCGAAAAGAAAGTTCTCGCCGCAGCTTTATATCGCTTCGGCGAAATGGCGTACGAAGATGCGTTGACTTATGTTAAAGCCCTCAAGAAAAAGGATCGCGCTGAATTGGCAGATATAGTACTCAGACGCCTGAATAAATTTGATACTCCACTGCGCGAATTAGAATACTGCAATTACACATTTGACCTGATCATGGATCAGGGTGCGTATGCCGAATTCAAACGCCACCGCATGATGACTCAGACGCCGCAGAGACTTTCAACGCGGCTGGGGTACGCGATTCCGCTGCTCGTAACGGAAGCAGGCTTCGGGTCGAAGTATGAAGCGGCGATGGACTCCGCGATTAAGATGTATGAAAAATTAACCGCGTTCAATCCAGACGTCGCGCAATATATCGTCCCCAATGGATTTAATAGGCGTGTGCTGGCTCAATTCAATTTGCGTGAAGCATTTGCATTCTGTCAATTACGAACCGCAGCCAATGCGCATTTCTCGATAAGAAGAGTCGCGCAAAAGATGTATGAAGAAATGGCATGTGTGCATCCGCTGTTAACGAAGTATATGAAACTGCACGATGAAACCTGGCAGGATGTGGAAGAAAATTACTTTACAAAAATATAAAAATTGAGGGCGCAGATACCGCGCCCTCAATTTTTATTTAATCATCATCTTCGTTCTTCTTGATTTCAAAGATCTGATCGATCTTTTCCATAATTTCCTGAGTGATCTTTGGCGCGATCTCGCCTGCCTTCATATTCTCATGCACCTGCTCCACACGGCTCGCGCCCGTAATCACCGAACTTACAAACGGATTCTTCAAACACCATGCCAGCGCCAATTGCGAAAGTGTGCAACCTAATTCCTTAGCAATCGGTTCCAACAACACAACTTTTGCCAGCTTGTCTTTATTGGTAATGCTGTCTTTTAACCACTCGTAGCCTTTCAATGCGCCGCGGCTGTCTTGAGGAACGCCGCCTTTATATTTTCCTGATAGCAACCCCGAAGCCAGCGGACTCCAGGTGGTTGTGCCATAGCCATAATCTTTATAAAAACGGACATAATCGCCAGTCAGACGGCCCTGCTCAAACATATTATATTGCGGCTGTTCCACCACAGGCTGATGCAGATGATGACGCTCGGCGATTTCAATCGCTTGAACAATTTCAGAAGCCGACCATTCAGATGTGCCCCAATACAAGGCCTGTCCCCATTCGATGATATTGTGCATGGCCCAGACCGTTTCTTCTATCGGCGTGGTTTTGTCGGGGCGATGGCAATAGATCAGATCCACATATTCCAATTGCAAACGCTCAAGCGAACCATGAATGCCTTCGATCAGGCGTTTGCGATTGAGCGTGTTTTTTTCATTCACACCTTCTTGCAAGCCCCAATAAAACTTTGTCGAAATCAAATAACTGCTTCTACGCCATTTCAATTCTTTGAGTGCTTTACCCATCACCGTTTCTGATTTGCCGCCCGCGTACACTTCAGCGTTGTCAAAAAAATTCACGCCCGCCTCATATGCTGCGGCCATCATATCCACGGCGGCTTTCACATCCGCCTGATTATGAAACGTAACCCACGAGCCGAACGAAAGCTCGCTAACCTGTATGCCTGTCCTGCCGAGATGACGATATTTCATTGTGCCTCCAGAGATTTTTGTTCGTCTATTATAATCATCAAATGCGAAACATATCATTCATTCTGATTTTCATCCTGACTGCATGCGCATCACAAACCTTACAAGACAGCTCAAGCAATTCACTTGAGCCGTATCTCACGGC
>JANODZ010000153.1:0-10114 GCA_031412935.1 Anaerolineales bacterium | reverse complement strand
CCTGTGGCAAATCAAAATAAAAAACCCTTGCTTGAAGTGCGTGGACTAAAAACGTATTTTTATACTGAAGATGGCATTGTCCAGGCTGTGGATGGCGTGGATTTTGAAGTCTATGCGGGAGAAGTTCTTGGCATCGTTGGTGAATCAGGTTGCGGTAAAAGCGTCACTTCTCTTTCGATCATGCGCTTGATCAGTCAGCCGGGTAAGATCGTGGATGGCGAGATCCTTTTTGAAGGCATCGACCTGGTAAAAGCCACGGAAGCAGAGATGATGAAAGTACGCGGCAATCGTATTTCCATGATCTTTCAACAACCCCAATCAGCGCTCAATCCTGTTTTTCGTGTCGGTGATCAGATCTCAGAAGTCCTTAATGTTCATCAGTCTTTTGGCAGGGAAGCGGGCCGTAAACGAGCTGTGGAACTGCTCAAACTGGTGGGAATCCCTGAACCAGAAAGCCGCGCAGAGGCTTTTCCACATGAGCTATCTGGTGGAATGGCACAGCGCGTCATGATCGCCATGGCTTTGGCATGTGTCCCGGATTTATTGATTGCTGATGAGCCTACCACTGCCCTGGATGTTACGATCCAGGCGCAAATTCTGGATCTGATCCGTGATATGCGCACAAAAATTGGTTCTACGGTTATCCTGATCACTCATGATTTGGGCGTGATCGCAGAAATGGCAGATCGTGTGGCGGTTATGTATGCGGGTCAAATTGTTGAGCAGTCGGTTGTTGCAGACCTTTTTGATCATCCAACTCACCCATACACCAAAGGATTAATTGGCTCGATACCCGTTTTAGGTGATGTGCGCGAAAGATTAGATGTGATTCCTGGTTCAGTCCCAAACTTAGTGAACCTGCCTGCTGGCTGCCGCTTTGCTCCTCGTTGTACAGCGCGTGTTGAGCACAATTTATCAATTTGTTCTACAAAACTCCCCAAATTAGCAGAAGTTACTGAGGGACATAAGGTTCGGTGTTGGCTATATCAGGATTCTGACGGGCATGTTGCCCCTATTAAATACGGAAGCAAATCCTAAAAGAGATGATATGTCTATGAATATGAAATTTCAAACTCAAGAGAAGCTCGACCTGCTGGTTGTAAAAGACCTTGTAAAGCATTTCCCGGTACGTTCAGGCTTTTTTCAGCGGATAACAGCCTGGGTTCAGGCAGTCGATAAAGTTAGTTTTGCAATTAAACAAGGCGAAACACTCGGCATGGTTGGTGAATCGGGTTGTGGCAAGACCACAGTTGGCCGATCCATTTTACGCCTGGTCGAGCCATCTTCCGGGGAAGTTTCTTTTAATGGGGAAGATATAATTCATATGGGTCCAGCGACCCTCAAAGTTCTGCGCCGCGATATGCAGATCATCTTTCAGGATCCATATGCTTCGCTTGATCCGCGTATGCCAATTGGCGAGGCGGTGATGGAAGGTTTAAATATTCACAAGATCGGCCATCCCAAGGAGCGCTGGGAAATTGCGATCAACATGCTAAAAAAAGTTGGTTTGGAAGAGTACCATGCCCGCCGCTATCCGCATGAGTTTTCTGGCGGACAGCGCCAGCGTATTGGCATCGCCCGTGCCTTAGCCTTGAACCCCAAGTTCATTGTCTGTGATGAGCCCGTTTCTGCTTTGGATGTTTCGATCCAGTCACAGGTTCTTAATATTTTAAAAGATTTGCAACAGGAATTTGGTCTTACCTATCTCTTCATTGCTCATAATCTCAGTGTGGTTGAGCATATCTCTGACCGTGTGGCGGTAATGTATCTCGGCAAGGTGGTGGAGCTTACCGATCGTGACGCGTTGTATCGTGAGCCTTTACACCCTTATACAAAGGCTTTGTTATCTGCAATCCCAGTGAAACATCCTAATCTCAAGAGTCAGCGTACCATTCTTAAGGGCGATGTACCCAGTCCGCTTAATCCGCCCAAGGGTTGCCGCTTTCATACTCGCTGCCCGGTTGCTATTGACCGTTGCTCGCAGGAAGAGCCGCAATTTAAAGAAGTCAAGCCGGGTCATTGGGTCGCGTGTTTGCTAGTCGAATAATATATAAAAAGACAGCCGCGCGGCTGTCTTTTTATATATTAGATTTTGGAAGAAAAATATAAAAATAATTTGTCCAAAACGATATCTTTGTGTTGATGGCCTTGGTATGCAGGCAGATTATTTGAAAATAAGAACCCGACTTGTTCTGCGACACTGCACTGAAATCAAAAGGTGCATTTTTTCTGTCCGGCAACCTCCTCTAGGGGGGTTAATCCCAACCCTGGATAATTGTATTTTTATTACTTTTGGGTCGTTTTTAATGTTTAATGGGTATATGATAGACCCTACGATATAATGACGTTGACTCTCTTCCAGAAATAGGTATAATTCGATTTGCTGACTATAATCTAATCTTAGATTAATATGTAAATAATAACTATTCCATGATAGAACAGGACTTCGCTGATGCCCGATCTTTTACTGGATATTAAAGGACTTGAAACACAATTCAAGACTCCGGATGGGATTATTCACGCTGTAAATGGCGTCTCATTTGGATTGAAGGAAGGGGAAACCCTGGGGGTTGTCGGAGAGAGTGGCTGCGGCAAGAGTGTGACCATGCTCTCAGTGCTGGGGTTGATTCCATCTCCTCCAGGAAAAGTTGTTGCGGGGGAGGCATTTTATGTGGGTCAAGATCTGCTTAAGATGTCTAAAGAAGAAATACGCCATATACGCGGCGCGCAGATCAGCATGGTCTTTCAAGACCCGATGACTTCGCTCAACCCAGTGTTGACAGTGGGCTTCCAATTGGAAGAGCCGCTTATGCTGCACATTGGCATGACAAGAAATCAAGCCCGCGAACGGGCGGCAGAATTATTGGGAATGGTGGGAATTCCAAATCCTAAGGATCGTTTAAGTGATTTTCCTCATCAATTTTCCGGCGGCATGCGTCAGCGTGTAATGATCGCGATGGCCTTATCTTGCAGTCCGCAGATCTTGATCGCTGATGAACCAACAACTGCGCTGGATGTGACCATTCAGGCGCAGATCATTGACCTGGTAAAACGTTTGCGCGATGAGTTGGGAATGACCATTATTTGGATCACACACGATCTGGGCGTTGTGGCTGGTTTGGCCAAACGTATGATGGTTATGTATGGCGGCTATATTATCGAAGAAGCGCCTGTCAATGAATTGTTTGCCAACCCCACCCACCCTTATACACTTGGTTTGATACAAAGCCTGCCGCGTGTGGATCGGGATGAGCATAAAAAATTATATTCCATCGAAGGTTTGCCGCCGATTCTATATCAAAAACCAACATCATGCCCGTTCGCGCCGCGTTGTAAATGGGCCATGGAACGATGTTGGAAAGAAAACCCGCTCCTTGAAAATGTCGGCCCCGAGCATCGCGTAGCTTGTTGGGTCGATACGAAAACAGGGAGAAGCCGCTGATGAATGCCCCTGCCAATGAAGTTATGCTCCGTGTTGAAAACCTTGTAAAGCACTTTCCGATCCATCGCGGCATCCTGCAAAAGCAGGTTGGAGCTGTGCGCGCTGTGGATGATATCTCTTTTGATATTAAGCGCGGCGAGACATTGGGTCTCGTAGGCGAATCAGGGTGCGGGAAGTCGACCACTGGACGTTCCATTCTTCAGCTTTATCGCCCGACATCCGGCAAAGTGGAATTTGACGGTGTCGACCTGGTTAAGCTTAAAGGCGAAGACTTGCGCCGCACACGCCGTAAGATGCAAATGATCTTTCAAGATCCCTATGCCAGTTTGAATCCGCGCATGACCGTTGGAAATATCATCGGTGAGCCGCTCATGATTCACAATATTGCTTCCGGCAAGGAAGTGGATGAACGTGTGGCGCATCTGCTTGAGTTGGTGAAGCTCAACCCGTCTTTTGCCACCCGTTATCCGCACGAGTTTTCAGGCGGTCAGCGTCAGCGTATCGGCGTGGCGCGCGCGCTTTCTTTGCAGCCCTCTTTCATCGTCTGCGATGAGCCGATCTCGGCTTTGGATGTGTCGATTCAGGCCCAGGTTGTTAATCTGTTGGAAGAATTACAGGAACAATTTAACCTGACCTATTTGTTTATTGCGCATGATCTTTCGATGGTGCGTCATATTAGTACACGGGTGGCGGTGATGTACCTGGGTGTGATGGTTGAATTGGCCGATCGCGAAGAACTCTATCAATCGCCCCTGCATCCCTATACTCAAGCCTTGCTTTCCGCGGTTCCTATCCCAGATCCCTTTGCAGAAGCAAACCGTAAACGCACGATCCTTGAAGGCGACGTGCCTTCCCCGGCCAACCCGCCTTCCGGCTGCCGCTTCCGCACCCGCTGCCCGATCGCGGATAAGATCTGTGCCGAATCGCGCCCGGAATTTCGCGAAGTAAGCCCAAGTCACTTTGTGGCTTGTCATATGGTTAAGTAGGCGATTGATTGTTATTTGAAAAGGAGGTGGTTGCCGCAAGAGATACATCAGTACCTTAGTTTGTCAAACTGTCTGTTCGTAAACAAAACCATTTTCAATATTTGTGAGGAGAAGAAACATGCGTAAACTTTTTGCTTTACTGAGTCTGCTCGTTGTTGCCAGCATGGCCCTTGCGGCTTGCGGCGGCACTACGACCGGTACTCAGGCTCCTGGTGCTACTGCGGCCCCTGTTGCCACTGAGCCGGGTGCAGTGCGAGAGAACACCCTGCGGATCAACCTTGGTACCTACCCTGATATCATTGATCCTCAGGTATCATCCTTCGTTGGCGAAATTGCCCATCTTAAGCTTTTCTACGAAGGCTTGACCAAATTCAATGACAAGTTGGAAACCGTGCCCGGTTCTGCTGAATCTTGGGAATACAACGCGGATGCGACCGAACTGACCTTCGTCCTTCGCGATGGATTGGTCTATAGCGATGGCGCACCCCTCAACGCTCAGCGCTTTGCATATTCACTGACCCGCAACATGAACCCTGCGACTGCTGGTGAATATTCTTCCATCACCGATGAAATTGTCGGCGCTTCTGAGTGGCGCGGTGCGGATACCGCCGCCGCTGATTATGATGAAGCAGCTTTTACAGCCGCTCTTGGCATTAAGGCCTCGCATTCTGACGGCGCTGACTGTGTAGTTAATGCAGATAGCGGCAATTCCTACGATGATGCCGACTGCAATACGCTCACCCTAAGCCTCCGCAAACCCGCTCCATATTTCCATACGATCATGGGAATCTGGGTTGCTTTCCCTGCCAAGGAAGAAAGCATTACCACCGGTGGCGAAGTATGGTGGACCAGCCCAGTATTTCAGGTTGGTAACGGCCCATTCATTTGGACTGTTGGTGAGCCTTTCGTGCGCGGTAAATTTAGCCCGAACGAAAACTATTGGGGACCCAAGCCCACCTATGATCTTGAATACCGCTACATTACTGATAGCGCCGTAGCTTTCGAAGCTTATAAGAATGGCGAGCTTGATATTGTTCCTTCCGCTGCGGAAGACCTCGGAACGATTGAAGCTGACCCAGCTCTGACAGCTCAGCACATGCAATACCCTGGCGCCTGCACAATTTTGATCAAGTTCGGTTTGGCTGCCAAGTACACTGCCCCCGATGGCTCCACCTATGACTCCCCCTTCCTCGACAAGAAAGTCCGCGAAGCATTTGCTTTGGCTTTCGATGCTGAAGGTTGGACCGTGGATGTCGACGGTAAATTGAGCTCCCCGACTTGGACCTGGATTCCCCCAGGATTCCCTGGCTATAACCCCAAGTCCCCGCTTTATTATAATGTGGACGATGCCAAGGCTGCTTTGGCTGCCTCCAGCTATGGTGGACCCGATGCGCTTAATGCGCTAGGATTGAAGCTGACATTCGGTGATTCACCTCGCAATCGCCAGCGCTCTGAATGGTTGGTCGCGAAGTATAAAGAAAACCTGGGCGTAGATATTGCTCTTGACCCGGTTGAAGCGACAACCTTTACAAACATTACCAAGGATCCTGCCACCTTCCCGCTGCTTGCCCGTCAGGGTTGGTGCGCAGATTACCCAGACCAACAGAACTGGTTGAGCGTATACTGGAAGAGCGATACGTCCTTCGCCAACCGTCAGGGCTATGTTAATCTTGATTTTGATGCTTTGATTGCCAAAGCCGATGTTGAGCTTGACGCTGCCAAACGCGCTGATTATTATGATCAGGCACAACAACTGTTGTTGGCTGATATCCCCTCCGCCTTTGGTTACAACTCACTCAATCACTATTTGGTACAGCCGTGGGTCAAGGGGATTGTTACCACCCCGCAAGATTCTGACTGGCCCGGCTCTTTCTCGGTTGAAACGATCACGATTGATACACTGATGCCGTAGAAGCTAGGATTTTTGAATAAAAGGGGCTGGCCGGATTTTTAGCCGGCCAGCCCCTCATCTTTCTACTCCGTTTAATTAGGAGAAAACCATATGGTTACATATTTCATCCGTCGTTTATTTTGGCTCTTTCCGGTCCTGCTCACGGTTTCATTGGTGACTTTTATTATCATGCGCAGCGCCCCGGGCGGTCCCTGGGATACAGATTCCGAACGAAGGCAGGTGGATGCTTCGACCACAAAATCTCTAAATGCGTACTATGGGTTGGATAAGCCTTTATGGAGGCAATTTACTGCATACGTTTTTGGCGATACCAATGATGTCTCTCACAAATTTGTGTGCGGGATGGTTTGTGGCAACCTTGGCCCATCCTATCGTCAGCGGGGCAGGAGCGTTCAAAATATATTATTTGAAGCGCCTCCACAGCAAACATTCTGGCAAAGCCGTTTTGGTTACTCCCTGCGCCTTGGCGTAGCGGCGCTTGCCTTTGCAATTATTTTTGGAATTCCCATCGGTATGATGGCGGCCCTTAAACAAAATACAGCATGGGATTATTTTGGACTCTTTATTGCCACGAGCGGTATTTCGGTGCCAAGTTTTGTCCTGGCTATTTTCTTGATCATTATCTTTGGTTCCTGGCTGCATTGGATCGATATCATTGTAGATAATTGGATTGAATTAAAATATTGGATCATGCCAGCCACAGTTCTCGGCTTTGGCACGATGGCTTTTACCGCCCGTCTGACGCGTTCTGCCATGCTGGAAGTGCTACGCCAGGATTATGTCCGCACCGCCCGTTCAAAAGGTGTGGCGGAACAGTTCGTGGTCCTTCGGCATATGCTTAAGAATGCCTTGATCCCGATTGTGACAATCCTTGGCCCGGCTCTGGCAGGTTTGGTAACGGGCTCATTCATCATTGAAACCATGTTCAGTTTCCCGGGCATGGGGCGCGCTTATGTGCAAGCCATTAGTCAACGTGATTATTCGATGATCATGGGCACAACGGTTGTCTACGCTTTACTGGTTGCGGTTGCAAACTTAAGTGTCGATCTGGTATATGTCTTTATCGATCCGCGTATTCGGCTTGAAGAATAAGGCTGAGGAGTAATGAAATGGCTGTTCAAACTGTGCAGAATAATAAAGTAGCTGAGCTGGATATCTTTCGTCCGAGTCGCAGCCTCGGGGCGGAAGCCTGGTCGCGTCTGATACGTAACAAGGCTGCTGTCACCGGGTTGATCATTATCACAATATTTACTTTCATAGCTATATTTGCATCAGTGATTGCACCGGAGAATCCCCTTCAAATTAATGCTGGCAAGCGTTTTCTTCCGCCCCCATTTTTTAAAGGGTCCACCAATATTAAATCTGAATCGCAATTTTTGCTTGGCACCGATTCGCTCGGTCGTGATGTCTTGAGCCGTGTTATCTATGGCGCACGAATCTCGATGGTGGTGGGGTTTATTCCTACTTTTATCATTCTTATGATGGGTACATTCATCGGAATGATCGCCGGGTATGTTGGCGGACGGCTCGATAATATTCTAATGCGTCTCACAGATGTGATCTATGCCTTTCCCGACCTATTATTCTTTATTATCGTCATGGTGGCTTTGCGAGAGTCTTTTATTGGACGGTTGATGAATGGTCTGATCCTCCTGTTTGCGGCGCTTGCGATCGTAAACTGGGTCGGTGTAGCGCGTTTAATCCGCGGTCAGGTACTTTCGCTCAAAGAGAAGGAATTTGTAGAAGCCGCACGTTGTATTGGCGCAACAGATTTTCGCATAATGTTCCGCCATATTTTGCCGAACAGCCTTGGGCCCCTGATCGTGAGCGCGGCTTTTAGTATCCCGGGTTTGATCATTACCGAAGCCATTCTTGGTTATCTTGGGGTTGGCTTGCGCCCATCCACCAACCCGGCAGATATTTTCATCACGAGTTGGGGGGTGTTGATGTTGGATGGCCAGTCTGCGATCAATGCCCAGCCTTTCCTGTTATTATCTCCCGCCATCTGTGTGGCGTTGGTTGTGCTTGCGTTTACCTTCCTCGGCGACGGTCTGCGCGATGCACTTGACCCGCGTATGCGCGGCACACAATAGATATTCTTTTGAATAATCTGGACACATCACAAGCCGCCCATATTGGGCGGCTTGCTTGTATAATAGATGAATGAACATCTCAAAAAGGAGTTTGCCATATCATACTCAAGATGAAAGTGTGTGCACGTGACAACGGGGGACACATTTGAAAAGCAGCCGCCAATCAACAAGCATCGCTCTTGACAGATCTTATACAACCTTATACAATCTTACATACATGAGTAATAAATTCGATTTTCGTATCAATAACACCTCTCAAGACATCTGGTTAAAGATTACAAAGATTGAGGCTATCAAGGGCAAATGGGAAGGAAGTACAAAACTTAGTCCTCGAATTCTGGGTCGATTGAAGCAATCTGTACTTATTACTTCAACAGGGGCCTCTACCAGAATTGAAGGATCGAAATTATCTGATGAAGACATAGAAAAAATGCTTCGCGGCATATCAATCCAGAGATTTAATAACAGGGACGAACAGGAAGTTCATGGGTATTATGAACTGCTTCAAAACGTATTTAACTCCTGGGAGTCACTTGTGTTTAATGAAAACCTGGTAAAACATTTTCATAAAGAACTATTAAAATATGTCGAAAAAGATATCCCGCATCGTGGTGAATATAAGAAAAAGGAAAACGCCGTACAAATGGTTAATGATGCAGGGGAATCGGTAGGCATTCTTTTTGAAACCAGCAAGGCTTATTTAACGACTAAAGAAATGCAGGAGCTTATGGAGTGGACCAAAAATGCATTAGCACAAAATATTTATCATCCGCTCCTGGTGATCGCCAATTTTCTCGTGGAATTTCTCAATATTCACCCATTTGAAGACGGAAATGGCCGCCTTTCAAGAATTTTGACTAATTTTTTACTGCTCAAGCAAGGGTATCTATATATGCCCTACGTATCCCACGAAAAGTTAATTGAGGACAATAAACCAGACTATTATTTGGCCCTTCGTAAAAGTCAGAAGACACTGAGAACCCAAGCGCCAGACATATCGTCATGGGTCAACTTCTTTTTGGATATACTGCGCACACAATCTCAAATGGGCATACAGCTACTCACGCAAACGAACATCGAAACCATCCTCTCGCCACAGCAGCTCCTAGTTTGGAATTATCTGGCAGAAATAGTTGAAGCTTCACCGAGGGAGATTTCGAAAGAGACAGGCGTGCCAAGACCAACAATCAATCAGGTTATAAATAGACTATTGGCTTTGAAGATGATAGAACGGATTGGTCAAGGGGCAGCAACCAGATATAGAAAAGTATAAAATCTGGAGTCTATTTAAATTCGTATCTTGATCCGAATGCGGGCTGAAATCTGTTTTTCCAGTCAATCATCCGGCGGCAAAAAAAGGGGATAAAAATTAGATGCAATTGCACCCTTCACATCACAAGCCGCCCATATTGGGCGGCTTGCTTGTATAATAGATGAATGAACATCTCAAAAAGGACTTTGCCATGCCATCCTCAAAACATTCCACTAAACTATTTTTCCCCCTTTTATTTCTTTTGGTTATTTTGGCTTGTGGATATTCCACTTCACAGCCTGAAATCACAGCTACACCATCTGAAACGCTCATCCCTCCCCCGACGCCAATTCCTGCGCCGAGTGTGTTAATCGTGTGCCTGGGTCAGGAACCCAACACTCTTTACTCCTTTGGCGGACCGAATGCCGC
>JANODZ010000152.1:0-6288 GCA_031412935.1 Anaerolineales bacterium | reverse complement strand
GCCAGCATAAGAATCTACAGCGGCGAGGGCGTTGTAATCCCATGTAATGCGGACAGCAACTTCACCAGTAGCAACCAAAGCCGAGTTTGCAATTAAAGGAACTAGGTTGCCAGCAGTATTCATCTCGGCAAAATAATCGAGACCAGCCTGAGCATCGTCGAGGGAACCGCCGTTCGCCAAACCAGAAGCAAATACAGCTTGGATCGCCTGGTTGGAGGCGCGAGGATCACCTGAGAGAGCAACCTGTCCGTTATATTTGGGATCGAGCAAGTCAGCCCAATCTTGAGGAACGTCAGGTTGAACATCGGTATTTACAAGAAATGCCATTACGCCATAATAGTCACCATACCAATAGCCATCAGCATCTTTTGCATCAGCAGGGATCGAATCCCAGGTGGGGACTTTATAAGGTTGAATTAAACCTTCTGCTTTGGAAGAATCGCCAAATGCGAAACCTACGTCAATCACATCTGGCGCCTGAGGGCCTTTATTATCCTTATTGGCTTTGATGGCTTCAATCTCATCGCCCGAACCTGCATCTGGGTTCAATTCATTTATCGTAATGCCAGGATATTTGGCTTTGAAAGCATCGATCACGCCACCATAGTTACACCAGTCATGCGGCAGGGCGATCACATTCAACTGACCTCCAGCTGCTTTAGGTCCACAGGCAGACAACATGGTTGCCGCAATTACGAACAGGACGAGCAAGTAATAAGCAAAATTTTTGTTACGCATTTTTTCTCTCTCCTATATAAATTATGGGCGATTCGACAGACAAAAACGGATAATTATATTTCCTGCACACCTCCAATCCATTTTATAAAAATTCATAATCATTGTAGCATCATCAATATCCAAAGTCAATTATGCATTTTTTGAACAGGTTGATCCTAGTGATTTTTTCCACAGGTGCGATCTATTTCAAATGAGAAATCAACCAGTATATCCCTGCAGAAAATAAAGCGCTGGCCGGTATCGTGATGATCCATGTCTTGAGAATATCAGAGACAACTCCCCAGCGAACTTTTCCAAACCGTTCCGACGCACCGACGCCGATGATCGCCGAACTAACAACCTGAGTGGTGCTAACTGGAAGACCAAATCCCGAGGCCGTTAAAATTACAATCGCCGAAGACATTTGTGTGGCAAAACTATGCACAGGGCGGATCTTATAAAATTTTCCACCCAGTGTACGGATCAGCCTCCAGCCGCCCAGCAAAGTTCCTAATGCCATGGTTGAGGCGCTAATTAGAATCACCCAAAAAGGGACCGTAAAATCGTTCAACTGCCCGCCAATAATCAGGCTCAAAGTAATGATGCCGATCGTCTTTTGTGCGTCATTAGCACCGTAGCTAAAAGCCAGGCTGACTGCCGTAACAAATTGACCTTTTTTAAAAAGTTCATTGATATGCGGAGTTGCATTTCGTGCCAGAAAATAAATGATGCGCAAAATAATCAAACCAACAACAAATCCAATAATGGGTGATGCGAACAATGCAATCAAGACTGTATATAAACCCTGTATCTTAATCCCGTCCGCTCCGGCAGAGACAAAAACCGCGCTCATTAATCCACCGATCAGGGCATGCGAAGAACTACTGGGGATCCCAAAGAACCAGGTGATCAAATTCCAAAGAATAGTGCCGATTAAACAAGCGCTGATTGCATCGAGGGACAATAATTGTGAATCTACAATATTGTTGCCGATTGTTCTTGCCACGACAACACCAAATAAAAAAGGACCTAAAAATTCAGCAGCCGCGGTCAGACCCAGGGCAATCTGCGGTTTAAATGCGCGTGATGAAATCATGGTGGCCACGATATTGCTCGAATCGCGCATGCCGTTCAGAAACTCAAAGATCAACGCCAGAATAATAACAACCACAAGTTGATTCGACATTAACACCTTGTTAAGTTCTCTTTACAACGATATCCGCGATCGTATTCGCGGCTTCATCACCGCGATCTGCCGCATTGGATAAATGACGATAAACCTCGCGCATCTTCAGCATTTCTACAACGTGATGAAGATCCTCGGGGCCGCTGAACAAATCCGCAACGGCTTCACGATAGACGGCTTCGACCCGATTCTCCAAAGCTTTGGCGCGCTGGGCGTGGTCAATGGCAACATTTGGATGGTTGGGAAGGCGCTTGACCGCATGCCAAATCTCATAGGCCGCATCTTTCAGCAGGTTCGCCATCCTCAACATGTATGGTGTTGACTTCACTTTAAGAATCACCATTTCCATTACGGTGCTGTCAGCATAATCCACAACATCATCAATCGATCGGGAGAGGGAGAAAATATCTTCGCGATCAAACGGGGTGACGAAAGTACGGTTTAATTCATCGATCAGGATGCGGCGGACCTCATCCGCTTCTTTTTCCTTGATCGAGAGCTGTTCAGCCACTTCGGCATCGAGTGTTTCCAAATATTTGACCAGCAATCTCAGCGCTTCATAGGTTATCGAAGCCTGCTCCTCGATCAATTTTTGAAACACATCTTCTTTGCGTTTAAATATCTTCCACATATTTTCTCCCACGTCATTGCGAGCTGCGCTCTTGGTTTTCGCTGCGAAGCAATCTCCACAACAGCAGGGAGATTGCTTCGGACGAAAGAACACACCGCACTGGCGCGCAGCGCAAGTGTCGCCCTCGCAATGACGAATACTTACTCGATCGGCAGCAACTCACCCGCAACCAGGCCAGGGAACTCAGCACGAAGTTTTTCTTCAACCTCAGGGGAGAGCAAAGGAGCGGTGTTGCTTGCCATAATATCTTTCACCCGTTTCATCGCGCGGGTTTGAATATCCATTGACCCCTTCTTTGCCCAAATTGTTCGAGCATCACGGTCAGCCAGTTTGGTCATTACGGCTTCGGTCTTCATGCGCGCGATCGTGTGCTTGGCAACGATATACGAGCCGCCGAGTCCGATCTCCTTGATCAAATTTACAGCCAGATCTTCTTCGCTAAAAGATATGCCGCGTTTTACACGCTTCATCATTTGAGCAACTTCATCATCGATCACGGCCTTGGCGAAATCAAAGGTCTTCAAGGCGTCGATCAATCCGCCGATGTTGAACATGTCCATGCCGCCCACGACACCGCCCATGCCGGACATGCCGGTTTCGTATCCAGCCTGCGCATCGTTGACTTTGGCATTGGTTAATCCTATGTAACCGCCGCAGGGCACATTATAAAAACGAGACATTTGCGCAAAAGCCATGTGTAACATTCCGCATTCAACCGCGCCGGAGGTGTACGCGCCCGAACGCATATCCGCCACAGTAGCCAGCGTGGCATAGATCGTCGGCGTGCCTTCCTTCACCATTTGCATCAAAACTGCTGTGGCAAGATATTCAGCGTTGCCTTGTGCCAGCGTGCCTGCCATAGACATGGGCGAGGTCAGCCCGGCATTTGGAACAATGGTCGGGTAAACAGGCAATCCTTCGCCGGCGAAATAAATCACATTCTCGGCTGAAAGCTTATCCATGGATAACGGGGAAACTGTCGGGCAATAGTGATGCGTCAGGAAGGGATGTTCCTTGTAGGCAGCCTCCCCACCCGCAACAATGTATGCCATTTTCATCATAGCCAATGTATCTTTGTGATCTGTGGTGGTGACCCTGATCGGCTTAAGACAATATTTGAGAGCAGGATACAGCCTCGAGATTGTGAATTGATCCGCGGGCGCGTCATCCGCCAAAGTGGAAATGGAGAACATATCATAGCCGGGCAATTCGTTGATGAGATGCGCGATGCGGGCGATATCACCAGATTCGGCGCGCCTTTCCACCCCTGTAACAGGGTCGATAATATCTGGAGCAGAACTGGCCGTTACAATGACCGGGCTGTCGCGCGGAATGGTTTTATCAAATTTTGGGTCACGCGCGTAAAAAGTAAAAGTTGGCGGACACATCTTGCGGTATCTTTCCACCACAGCGCGGGGAAATTTAACCCGCTCGCCATCTACAGCACAGCCATGCTTTGCAAAAATATCACGCGCTGGTTCATAGCGAACCTTTAAACCAACATCTTCAAGGATCTCAAGTGCGGCATCATGAATTCGGACAACTTGTTCCTGGGTAAGAAGTTCAGCATACGACATGGATCACATCCTTTATGTTATTTCGTCATTGCGAACAGCATCCTTGTTTTTTGCGGCAAAGCAATCCCATGATTATGTGGGAGATTGCTTCGGGCTAACGCCCTCGCAATGACGCTACTCAACTAACGATCTCTTGATCTTTCTTCTTTCAACTCTTCTCTTTGGTAAAAGTTTCTCAGCCAGCTTACGTCCTTCTTTGACCAGAGGATTATCAACCAGCGGACTATCTTGAGGCAATCGAAATAACTTTCTGATCTTAATGAAGCGGTCACCGCGGTATTCCATACGTTCCACACGAAGTTTCGCGGCCAATACCTTGATTTCCTTTAACGGAAACATCTGCAAACCAGAATGCGTGACCTTAAGGGAAGCCGCCGCGATTGCAAAGCGGACAGACTCCTCAAATCTCCAGCCTTGAAGATAGCCATAAATATAACCGGAAGAAAAAGTAGCACCAGCGCCAGAACCATCCACTACTTTCACTTTAGGGGCATGAATGCGAATAATCTCATCTCCCTGCACTACGATGCAGCCCTGACTCGCCATGGTGATGATGGCGGTCTTTATCCCGGAGGTGAATAACTTACGCGCGACTGAAAGCATGGCTTGTTTTTTTCCAATTTGCGCGACATCGGTCACTGCCTGGCAAATTGTAACCAGGCCGGAATATTTATTAAGCAATTCCGGGTTCTTGTGCCCATGTTCAAAATTTAAGAAAACGGGCACTTTGTGAAGCCGCGCTTCTTCCATCGCCCGCAGGATATGATTCGCGCCGTCATACCAATCCACGTATAACAATTTCGAATTCTTGATCAGCGAGAGGTCGGCGCTATCCAGGGTGCTTAAAATTTCTTCGGAGCGCTGCCAGAAATAAGTGCGCGCGCCTTTTTTATCCGAGACATTTACTTCCAGAGGTGTCTTATATTTTTTCGTGAATCGCACCCTGCCTTGCACACCCAGCTTCTTCAAAGTATCTGCAACATAATGCCCCAGCAAGTCATCTCCAACTGCCGTGCCGATCATTGCTGAAGAGATACCCCATTGACGCAGGTTACACGCAATGATGGCCGCGTCATCATAAACATACTCACTGACCTGTTTAACGATCGCGCCAGTGTTATGTTTGGGAAGTTTATCCAACGCCATAATGTAGACGGGAGTCAACATGCCGAAGCCAACGTATACAGGAGATATTCGTTTTTTCATAAAAATTAAACACAAAGGACACGAAGTACACAAAGGTTAATCCTTTGCGTACTTCGCACTTCCTTAGTGCCCTTTGTGTACTTCGTGTTTAAAAAAAGATTTCTCACGCCCTTGCTCTCTCACCTTTCGGATCAAATAACACAGAGGCTGTCACCTCCGCTTCACGCCGGCCCTCCATCAGGTCAACAATGAAGCAATTCCCTTTGACTGCCAATTCAGTGGGCAAATATGCATACAAAATATTTTTCTTCAATGTAAAACCATATCCGCCACTGCGGATTCGGGTTAGCACTTTGCCTTCGTGATAAACTGCTTCACCGCCATAAATTTGAGTGAATTCATCCATTTCTGTCAAAACAAGTGTGCAAAGTTTACGTTTGACACCTTCAGCCTTTTGCTTAATTAAAGCATCACGCCCGATGAAATCACCTTTATCAAGATGGACACAGAATCCAAGCCCGGCTTCGTATGGAGTTTCTGAAGGGGTCAGATCTGTAGTGAAATAACGGAATCCTTTTTCAAGCCGAAGCGAATCCAAGACCTTGTAACCGCCAACTTCCAAACTAAATTCCTTGCCTGCATCAATGAGCAGATCCCAAATCATCGTAGCCCGATTATTGGGGATGTAAAGCTCCCAGCCCAGTTCGCCGGCATAACTAACTCTTTGAGCGTAGACTTTTGCCCCATTGATCTGGATCAATTTGGTGGTTAAGTAAGGATGCGCCGCATTGGACACATCACTCGCTGTGATCTTCTCCAATACTGCCCGAGCATTCGGCCCCCACAACGCAAGACAGGCAAAATCACAAGTGATATCGCGAATGAACACCTCGCCATCTTTTTCATCCACATGCATTTCGATCCGCGCTAGGTCATTGCCGATAAAACCTGAGCCGGTGATCACCCAAAAATAATCTTCGCCCAAACGAGTGACGGTCAGGTCGGATTCAATGCCGCCATTCTTATTCAAG